>NZ_JBQKLL010000048.1:0-23591 GCF_052116245.1 Blautia sp. Sow4_E7 | reverse complement strand
CCAAGAGGGTGCTCTGAGATTTTTTCTTTCTGTAGGATAATGACAGTATACAGAGCAACCTGACGACAGGCAATAAGATCTATAAAATGCTATTTTAAAAGAGCATCAACAATAAGTTCAAAATTCCCTTATTAAAATTATATTTGATATATTACCTTATACATTATTATAAATCCACGTTTCCAGTGAATCCTTTCGTTTTGCAATAACTGGAACACCTAATTGTGTAATCTGAGCACTGGTATTATCTGTGATTTTAACTGCAACAACCGGTTTCCCAATTGCAACTGCAAATTTTATTTCTTCAATTGACACCCCATTATTATTTGCAGGACGATTAGAGCACACTACTACGCTTGCATATCGTATCTGCCTTTTAATCTGTGGATCTACATTATAACGTCTATCAATAGTGTCAAACGGTGAACTACTAGGCACAGAATAATCACGCACTTTAAATTTTGTACGGTCCAGCAATTCACTAATTTCAGAATAATCATCATTATTCCAACGATGCGGAATAAACACATTTATCATATCTATATCCTCCTTTAATTTATATATTTTCTTCTAAATTGTATTCTTTTTTACTAAATTCCAATAATGTTGCCCCTGTGTTGTTAATTTACAAGATTTATGATGAATAGCTGCATAATACATATGTTCTTCTCCAACTGGGACAACCAGATTCAATTTTACATATTTTTGTAATGTAGAAAATATATCCTCGTGTTCCTTATTAACTTCTTTAATGTCTGCTTCATGTTTATCTGGCTCATAGGTTGGATCCAACTTATATTCATCATACTTCGAAGCAAATATTTCTGTAATCTTCTGTAATTCAAATATCGAAATAGGTGGTGTATTCTTTCTCAAAGATACAAAACCATTTATATTGGCTTTAAACACTGGACGTGGTTCCCAACCTCCTAACGATCTGTCTATATAAGAATAAATACTTCCCGGTGAAACATCACCCAACAAATTCATTGCTCCTCCATATAACGCTTCAACTAATAAGGAAGTATACACTCCATGACCATTTTCTTCTGTAGCATACTCTTTTTCTCCACATGCCGCAAGCAACGTTGTACCATTATGTAAAACAGAATAGTTTGGCATTTCTACTAAATTTCCAACCTTTCCGCTAAAACAACTATCTAAAATTATCACTTTATTTTGTGCCTTAGATTGAGCCACAAACCCCATTAAATCATTTAAAGATAATCCTTCATCCGGTCGAGACACTTCACTTGTACATAAATATCCGCCAATTTCATCTATGGATCCATGTCCTGAATAATAAAAAACTGAAATTTCAGTTTCACTTTTAAACAATTCCTCAACTGCATCTCTTAAATCATTTCTAGAAATATATGATTTCTCGCTGGTTGCACACATCAATTTAACATTAAAATTTAATGTTCCATCACCATTACGTTCTAATGCTGCTTTTACAGAGTTCGCATCATTAACACATCCGTGTAAATCATTTATATTTTCATAACTATCTATTCCTACACATAAAGCTTTACGCATTTTTCCTCCTTCATATTACTCCGGAATTATTAATTTATTTACTATTATCTTTTTTGGGTGGCTTCACAGGTGGCATTGGTGGTTTTGAAGATGTTAAGGGTAATGAAAATCCGCGTTTTTCGCTATTATTTTTTGTGTTTCCTTTTTTATTCTGTTCTGTCATTTTTACCTCCAAAATCAAAAATTAGTTTCAAAATATCTATCTGTTCTATCATCTGCTTCCTTCAAATAATCTTTATTCTCCAGAAGAATTTCTTCATTTAAATATTTCCCTTCAATATTAGTAACTTCCTTCTTATATGAAAATAACAATGTATTTATTTCAGATTCTGTTAATTCTCCATTTGCTACTTTATACCAATCATATTCCATCTTAATATACAACATTTTCATTTCTTCAATAAAAGGACGCAATATTTTCAATCTTTTTCCAAATGGAAAATACTCCTTTATGGCAGTTAATACCTGTGAGATTGCTATTATAACAGCCCATATATATGAAAAATCTTTCCATATTGCCCATGCTGCTATACTTGATGAAGATGCAATTGCGCCATATGCATTTATTCGTCTGTCCCATTTATAAGAACGTTCCGCATATATATCTAAATAAAATATAGACGATTTGACTTGAACCATATAGTACCAGTATTTCTCTTGCATTTAATCCCCTTCCTCATTAATTATACTGCTAAGTCTAACGGTAAATCAGAAATATCTTTCAATCTTTTTCCCTGTACAAGAGTGTCCAATATTTCAATCGCATCCTCTGAACCCACTTCTTTTACAGCTCGTATTAACTCATACAACGCAAAATGGTAAACACAATCAATATCGCCCGTTCCAAGAGCTAATGAAGTCAATCGATTCGGCATTGGTTCTGCAGTTACGACCACAATATGTGGCAAATGTCCTTTCCTATTGCGTATTAAATTCAAGGCCTCTGTACGACTATTTTGTGCTCGATCACTTCTCATAGTATATTTAGCCGACACACTTGCATGAAGTAATGGTTTTCCTCCATTAGACTTCCTAATATCTGCCATTTTGCACACATCATCATCTACTATGCATTGCAATGCATTAATTTCAGTATCTTCATAAAGATCTCGATAAACAACCACATCTGGTGCAACCAAGTAATCATTTCCTAAAGCAGCTGCTAACTGTGAATTTTCTGCTGTTAATGCACTTAAATATGCTAAATGTTCATATTGTTCAAAATCACTTGTCTTCAGTTTATTGTTATTTCCCAATTGCAATATAGACCAGTGTCCTGGATACAAATTTTGCAACTTAGGAAAAGTTTCCTGCAGAAATTCCATCGTTAACATTTCAAACTGCTTACCAAGTGTTTGCCCTGAAATTTTCTCGACCGTATTAATTTCATGATGTTGTTCTTCCACTAAAATATCAACAATTCTTTTGGATATAGCTTTTGATCCGCGGCTACTTGTATCAGCATTTGATACTACACCAGTTTTTGTTAGTGTTAATGTATTAGTTTCAAACAATCGCTCGTGAAAGTGAACTCTCGCTTTCGCAATCAATGCATCCATATTCCAAACACTCCTTTATCTTTTCTCCTACTGCCTGAGCTACCGGTGGTGGAAATGCATTGCCAATCATCCGACACGCAGCTGTTTTCTTTTCCCCGAAATACCATGTGTCGGGAAATCCTTGTATTCTTGCCAACATTCTACTTGTTAATCTTGGCATTCCCTCAAAATCAGGTTCTGGTGCAGAATTAGCCACACCACGCCCATCAACTCCCAATTCTGCCCAAGCATTTCGTGCTCTAACCGGTCCTAAATCAGGTCCTCCATGCTTCTTTGAACCACCCACCAATGTTGGTGCGATTTTATTGGCATTTTGCGCCCATTTTTTTGCACCTTTCCATTTTTTTTCTGCCATTAAATCATATAATGTATCGCCAATCGAAGGTGTAGTCTCTGTATTTCCCTGTGGATAAGAAAAATATCCTTTTTCATCTTTCTTTATTCCTACAATTACAACTCTAGGACGAAGCTGCGGAACACCAAAATCCGAAGCGTTCAGTAGCTTAATTTGAGTATCGTATCCAAGCTTTTCAATAGACTTAAGTATGTATTGTCTATAGTCCGCAAATCCAGAGTCCAGAAATCCCCTCACATTTTCCAGCATAACAGCTCTAGGTTTTATTTCCTTAATCAATCTAAGTGCTTCTGGAAACAAATCCCTTTCATCATCTTTTCCTAACTGTTTACCAGCAATCGAAAATGGTGGACAGGGAACTCCACCAGCAAATAAGTCCACACCCTCATATGGCTTCCCATCAAAATCATGAACATCCGCACATATAACATTCCATTCAGGACGATTTAACTTTAAAGTATTACAATAATCCGATTCATATTCGACAAGTGCAACATGGACAAACCCTGCCAAAGCAAGTCCTAAAGCCTGTCCCCCCGCTCCTGCACATATTTCAACGCACGTCAATGGTCTTTGCACAAATGCATCCTCCTCTGCTAATTAATCATTTTGCCCTTATTACATTGGTTTCATCATCTGCAAATTCCATAATATCCCCAATATTACATTCTAAAGTTTTACAGATCTTATAAAGACTTTCCAAAGAAACAGTTTCTCCCTTTCCCATTTTTGCAAGCACATTAAAACTAATTCCTGCTTTATCTTTTAAATCTGTTCTATTCATTCTTTTATCTATTAGTAATTTCCATAATTTGTCATAGCATACCGCCATTTTTTTTCTCCCAATATTGCTAATTTACTATCGGTTAATCTTACTATATCATATTTGTACATTTATATCAAGATAATCTCACGAAACAATGAGTTTTCAGAACATATGTTCCAAAAACTCTGTTCAACCGTTTCAATTCACCAATAATATCCCGACAAGGAATTCACCAATTATAATCAATCAAAACATCAAAGATTCATTCTTGATTATATTTATCTAGATAAAACATTGTTATTTACATCTTTTTACACAAATAACGATATATAATCGTAGCTAATATATACTCTGCAACTGCAACACCGGCAAGAATACATACGATCAAAGTGCCTGCACGAAATAGTGCAGCTATAAACGAAGCAATAAAACACGCCACCATAGTAACTGCCCATGATATATATCCCGTACGATTACGAAGCTGTACCTTTCTTTCATCCTTTAAATTAATTTCCTGTTGGCGTACTTTTTTACGATATGCCTCTACATTTTCTGGTCTTGTATGGTGATAATGTCTCACGAACTGCATAATGCTGCTAAAAATCAATGCGAATCCCATGGCAAAAATCATTGAGGAATAATAATCTACTTGAATAGTAACTCCAATAATTACTAAAGCTATACCAATAACAATATAAATTGCTAACATGATTTTATCACTTTTCTTCATGTTTCTCCTCCTCATAAATAAATATTTCTTCAATACTCATACCAAAATACCTGGCAAGTTTAAAGGCTAACAAAATGGACGGATTGTATCTTCCATTCTCCAAGGAGCCAATGGTCTGTCTTGAAACTTCCATGGCAGACGCTAATTCTTCTTGCTTAATTCCTCTTTCCTTTCTTAATTCTTCTAATCTGTTTTTCATTGATGCTTTTCTCATCCCCTTTCCATTCACGGAAAGTTAACTTTCCATATCTTGATTATACATGATCATCCAAAAATGTCAAGTCAACTTTCCATAAAGGAATAAAAGAACTCCTCATTTGCTAATGATAAAGACAAAGATACCCTTTCTTTTTCACTTCTTACCCATATATAATCTCTGTAAACACTATTGCCTCTACTGCAGTCCTTATTCCATTCATCCTTTGTACCCACAGCATCGGCTGTTCTGCTTTAAACAGTTCTGTGACTCCCTGTTTTTCTGCCATCTGTGCTACCAGAATATCCATCCGCTCATGCGCTTCCCGATCTACCCTGTTCAGATGTTTATTAAGTTTTCCTTGTAGCATCAACATCTGATAGTACGGTTTTCTATGCTCCATCAGATAAGTTTTCCGCAGCATTCCATACTTTCCGTAACATGCTTCTTCATCCTCCATCAACTCCAGATCCGGCAGATAATAATCCCCATACAGTCTATAGCCCAGACCACTCTTATCATCGTAAATATATTTTTTCATAGCGTTAATCCTCCTTATCTTGCGTCCCGATCATGCGACCGCTTATTTACTTTTCTTCTGTTTTTCTCAGCCATCTCTCTGCTTTTTTCGTTCTGAATGAGATATTCGGAACGTTCTTCTCCAACTGCCCTTTTTAATCTCCAAAAATCTTCCTTTTCTTCCCGAAGAACAGCATTTTCACTTATCAATTCCTGTTTCTGCTCCGCTAATATATGATTAGATTTTTTCAACCTGTCATACTTATAAACGACCTGATCTAACTGCTCTTTTATTTGAATATATTTCAGATACAAACCGTACAGCAGATCTTTTAGTTCACTGATTACCGGATATGCCTTTTTATCCCGGTAACTCTTGGCACTTTCCAACACTCCTGCTTCTGGAAGTACCTCATCAACCGGTTTCGAGAATTCACCGGCATATTTCTGGATATCTTTTGCAATAGTTTTTGCTTTTTTCAGACTTTTCTCATATTTATCGGCAGTTGCTTTCGCCTGTTCCGCTTCTTTTTCTGCCTGGGCACGCTCTGCCTTTTTTTTCTGCAGTTCATTCCCAGTCTGCAACAATTCCTCATGGAGATTATCTGCCAGTTCATGGCAAGCAGCCGTTTCCTTCTGTAGCTGTGCTTTCTGCTCTTCCAGAGCTGCCACTTCCTGCTCACGCTGTTCCTTTTTGAAATTTAAGACATCCAGATGCTCCCGGCGTGTACCTTTTTGCTCCCAGATCATCCCATATCTTTCTGCGATCTTCGCCAGTTCTTTTTTCTCCGATTCCATCCACTGATTATATTCTGTATTTTCCCTGCCCTTTCCGACAAAACCTCTGGATGCCAATGCTTGTTTCATGGATACTCTTGTATCCGGCCCACGTTTACTTCCAGTTATATATGGCACAAAATCAATATGAAGATGTGGTGTCGCCTCATCCATATGCAGATATATACCGAATACCCGGAACTGTGGGTTTCTCTTTTGAAAGTCTTTTGCAAAATCAAGCAATGCCAGTCTGGCAATCTGCCCTTCCCGGCTTAAACATCCGGTATCATCCTTGTTCCCAATCTGGAAGATTGCTTCGTGGAAAACTTTTTCCTGCTTCCCAGTTCGGATGTGCTCATAATAATTTTCAATTTTCCGGTCTTTCCTTTTCTGTTTTGCGTTGTACCGTTCAATTGCCTTATCAAACAATTCGTGGTAAACGTCCTTCACATTCTCTGACTGCAATACCACGTTTCGGATTGTCCGGTCAGCATCTACGTTTTCTGCAATAAATTTTCTCTCATTGTGGGCGATAGAACCTTTTCCAATCATACCGCTGATCGTCCTTTTCATTTCCACTATTCTCACCTCCCTCGCTTATAAAAATGCCGGATACGGCAAAAAGAAATATGCGCCGGATACGGCGGTTTTGTTACTTTTGTCAAAAGTAACGCAAAAGCACTTTCGACAGCCGTACCGTCCATCTAAAGTACCCTTGCGCCCTGCCGGGGGCAAGACGTCCGAGGGACGTCTGTTCTGCACCGACCGAAGCGGAGCGAAGACCTTTTCCTCCCTTCGGTCAGTGTGGCTGTGCCCGGTTATATCCTTGCCCGGATATATTCCAGATCACCACGGTAAGGTGTCCCCACCAGATACCAGTTCCGGGCAACATCCATTTCCATCCGGGTCTGTACCCATTTGCCATCCATTAAAATCTGCAGACATTCCCCACAGTGCAATCCGGTATCAATCCATAAGTCCGATGACAAGATACCGTATCTTCCGTTGCTACTGTTGTAACCAAGCCTTCCTTCTCTCATTTTCCAGTCCCCTTTCCAATCGGATTAAACTCAAAATCACTCGCGAAGGATGCCCTGAAACAGGGCTCCCTTTCCGCAATGCCAAAAACTTCCGTCCTCACATCTGCTGCTTTTCCTTGTCCGCCAACGATACAGGAGCGTGCCACGCCCTGTCCTATCGTAGTCAGGAAAGAACTACCAACGGAAATCCTCCGGTATTCCACGCCTGTCCAGATACTCCTGCCGGGCTTTTTCCCGTTCCTCCTCCGTCGGGGCAGTTTTGGATCTCGTATATAATTCCCGTTCCACCATAGCATTCATTTTCTGCTCCAATCCGTTTTTCACTTCTTCCGTGCAGCTATCATCGTCAAGCAGATGATACCGAAGAAGTTTCATAAATAATTCCTGTGGAATCTGTACATTTTTCATTGCTTGCTCCTTTCAAGGTGGCAAGATGCCCTGTTCTTAAGAAATAGTCATCTTGCCATCTTCCTTTTATTCTGACAACATCCAGAACCATTGATTGCCACGTTTTACAGAATCAATCTCCAGTTCCAGTTTTGCATTTCGCAGTGTTTTCTTCTTAATCCCACGCTTTTCAGCTTCTTCTTCAATCTTTCTCTGAGCCATACCACCGTTAGCCAGTATCTCCAGCAAGAACTCTTTCGCTTTCCGGCTTTTTTGCCCTCTGCTGTCACCACTGAGCAGATCATCTGCGCTGATGTCATATTCCCCGATCCATTCAAAACCCGTCTCCTTATCCAGACGGAATGCTATGGACTTTCCTTCCGGTGCAAGGGAGCTTTTCACGTGACATACCACACGGATTTCCGGTTCATCCTTAATTCGCCCCACGATTAGCACGCTTCTGGCTGCCGCCTGAAAATCTATAGAACCTAAACCACGGTAGGAAGACTTTCCGTTGCTGTTTTTGTTCATGTGCCCAATCAGAATGATTGCACAGTGATATTTCTCTGCAAGCACCGCCACACGTTTCATTAACGGGCGGATTTCATTTGCCCGGTGCATATCTACCTCTGCACCAAGAAACCCCTGTATCGGGTCTAAAACCACCAGACGGGCTTTTGTCTGCATAATAGCTTCCTCCAGTCGGATATCCAGCATAGTAAGTGGCTGCTCCCGGTCATCAATGACCATCACTCTGGAACAGTCTGCACCAGCTGCCAGAAGCCTCGGCTTAATCGTATCTCCCAGTCCATCCTCTGCAGTCTGGTAAATAACATTCACAGGCTCCATCGGACTTTCCGATAATTTTAAATCAGAATCAACAACCATTTCTGCTCCACTATTTTCCTCGGTTTCCTGTTCCTGCTCCGGCAGAATCTTTTCTCCTCTGGTCAATTTTGCAATGATCTGAAGCACCATCGTGGTCTTGCCTTCACCGGGATCTCCTTGAATAATCGTTACTTTTCCAAAAGGGATAAACGGGTAAAACAGCCATTCAATCTGTTCCACCTCTACCGTTTCCATATTTATCAACTTTAGATCCGGCTCCATCCTTTTTGTTTCTGTTTTCTGTGTTACTAATCTGTTTGTTTCCATCCGTTCCTCCTTATTTTCCCGTTGAAAGGAACAGGAGATTTTGATAGAATACCCATAGAAAGTTTTGGTTTGAGTATTCTACCAAATCCCTGCCTTTAGGTGTTTGCCGACACTTAAAGGCTTTTTACTGTCCATCTTTCATTCCCTTCATCGTTACCGTAATTTGTTTAATCACATCCAATAAATCTTTTGGTACTTCCTCACCTCCTTTGATGCGCTGAAGCTCCTCCAGAACTTTTGCCAGTTCCATTTTCAGTGCTTTATACACTCTTGGATTCCCTACTACGACAATTTCTTTTTCCTGCAGGCGCCGGACAATATATTCCTGCTTCGTAAGTCCGGATAATCTGACCAGCGTTTCAATCAATTCATCCTCTTCCGGTGATACCCGGAAAGCTACAATCTTGTTCCTCCAACGTCCCTGGCTGTCCCTGTTTTTTGCTGACATCTGTTTTCCTCCTCTACTTCGTAAATTCTTCAGTCTCAAACATTACATCCATCCGTTCCTGATCCAATCGGTCTACCATCTCTGTCTGCACGGATGGGAATAAATGTGCATACCGGTAAGTGATCTTTTCCGCAGAATGCCCTACACGTTTCCCGATTGCAAGAGCTGTAAATCCCATATTAATCAGCAGGGAAACATGGCTGTGACGGAGATCATGTACCCGGATTCTTTTTACCCCACTTTCCTTACAGCCACGATCCATCTCGTGGGAAAGATAATATTTCGTGACCGGGAAAATTCGGTCATCCGGTTGCAGGCTGTAATACTGCTTGAAAAAGTCCTGCATCTCGTCACATAAAAACTGGGGCATCTTTACAATCCGGTTGCTGTTCTTGGTCTTTGGGGTAGAGATCACATCCTCCCCCTCCAGGCGTTGATAAGACTTATTGATCCGCAGGGTTCTCTTCTCAAAATTGAAGTCCGAAGGAGAAAGGGCGAGAAGTTCGCCTTCACGGACTCCGCACCAGTAGAGCAGTTCAAATGCATAATAGGAAAGCGGTTTGTCCATCATTGCCTCGGAAAATTTTAGATACTCTTCTTTCGTCCAGAATTCCATTTCCTTACTTTCCTCTGCGCCCATTGTTCCTGCTTTCTGCGCCGGATTAGCTGCCAGATCATAGAATTTCATTGCATGGTTGAAAATAGCGCTCAGCTGACCGTGAATAGTCTTCAAATACGTTGGTGAAATCGGTTTTCCTGCCTTATTTTTCAGTTTCCGAATGGTGTTCTGCCAATCAATCACATCTTTTGCAGTAATCTCTGACACTTTTCTCTGTCCTAAATAAGGAATAATCTTACTCCGAATGATCGTTTCTTTTGTCAGCCAGGTACTTCTCTTCATACCTGGCTTTACATCCTCCTCATATAATTTGCAGAAGCTTTCCATCGTCATATTGACACTTGCTCTTTTCTGGAGTTGGAACTGATTCTCCCATTCCATTGCCTCCCGCTTCGTTTTAAATCCACGCTTGCATTTCTGCTTGCGCTCTCCTGTCCAGTCCTGATACCTTGTCATAACGTACCATGTGTTATTGCTTTCATTCTTGTAAACTGCCATTCTTAGCCCCTCCCATCATATGATTTTGTTCCATAGAACTGCTGGTAAAAATACTTGCGGTCAACTCGACCGGGGATGGTCTGGCATCCCATCGCTTCCAGCTCCCTGTTCAGCCTTTTAATCAGCTTGTACGCATAGGATTCGGAAACTTCCAATGCCTCCATCACTTCATCCACTCTCATAAACATTTTTTCCATTGATAAATCCTCCTTTGTTTTTACTATACATTTCTGTATTGGTTATATGTTACTATACTTTTTTGTATTGGTCAAGCATCCGTAAATAAAAATTCTATACTTTTTTGTATCAGTTTTCCTTGTCGGCACTATACTTTTATGCTATACTTTTTCTATCAACAACAGATAGGAGCGATAGTTATGGCGATTGGTGAAAGAATCCATCATTTCAGACTTCTGCATGGGTTCACGCAGAAGTATCTTGGACAGCAGCTTGGCTTCAGCGATATGCAGGCAGATGTCCGTATTGCACAGTACGAAAAAGGGGCACGCAACCCGAAAGAAAAATATCTCAATGCACTGGCTGATATTTTCGAGGTATCTCCCCATGCACTGGCTGTCCCGGATATTGACAGCTATGTAGGACTCATGCACACGCTGTTTGCACTAGAAGACCTCTACGGTCTGCATATCGGCGAGATTGATGGGGAACTCTGCCTGCGGCTTGATAAAACCAAGGGTACCACCTACCTTTCTATGTTTGATATGTTCCACGAATGGCAGGAACAATCTGCAAAACTGGAATCCGGTGAGATCACGAAAGAAGAATACGACCAATGGCGGTATAACTATCCCAACGTGAAAAAATAAAAAACCAGCAAAAAAGGCCTTACCAAACTGATTTCACTCAATTCGGTAAGACCTTTTTATGTTGGTCAAAAATAATATTTACCTGATAACCTCCGGCTCACGCAAGAATAAATGCATGGTTGCCAGTGTTATCATTTTGTTATCAAATAGAACCTTGATGTCTCTCAAACGCCCTGTTTATGCGGGTTCTCAGATTTTTTTTGTTCATTAACACACTCCATTATCCACTTTTTCGCACTTTCTATTATCCAGTAATAGTGAACTACTTTCCCCACAACACCACTCTTTTCTCCCACAAAAAAAGGCTCCGAACCTACTATGTAGATTCAGAACCTTAAAGTGTATAGATTATTCATTTTTACAAAAAACTGAATAATAAGGTTTGCGAACAAACATAGTGTTATTTTCTTCTGCCATTATATCAATATTATGGCATGTCTGCAACACCATTTTTATCTATAATGTCATATCATATTTATAAAAGTATTAAATTTTTATTAATTATTTGCATCTCCATAAAACCCTTACTGGGTACTGTCTTCACACTGCCATAATTTTGCAAGATTTGCGTTATTTTCAATATCTAGTACAATTATAATATAAAGAATGTATATCGAATTATAAACAAAAATGGCAGCAAGCGTCCGCAGGACTCGTGCCGAAGGCAGCCCCTCTGGCAAGAGCACCGGGTATAGCGTTTCGCTATGCCATACGGTGTTATTGCCTGACGCAAGTAACAAATATTTGGGGATAATATTTGTTACCCTGTGGCAGCAATAACATTACATTGAATTTTGGAAGAAAGGAGACGAAAGCCAATGAGCAATAAATTGACTATGCACTCAGGTCGGGCACATTCTGATGGCAAAACATTTGACCCAAAACATAATGATAGAAAATTCAATGTAGCTCACGCAAATAATATTATCATGTCTAAATTGAAACATGAACGCTATTGGAACTGTGTAGATAAAAAATTTTATGGCTACTATGACAAAGGTTATACCAGCTTTGCGGATGCTGAATTACAGCATTATAAAGAAAATTACGGTCACCAACTTGCCGAAACCAACGCAAAATATGTAAAAAACAGACATCCCGAAAAGGTAAAATCTATGGAAGAATGGATGTATCTCCGGCAAAATGCCCCAGAGGAATGTTATGTGCAGATTGGGGATTCCTTTGGACACCCTGATATGGAAACATTTCATGAATGTTTTACGGAATGGCTTACATGGCAAAATGAATGGAACGATTCTCATGGAAATCCATTTACAATTTTAGATGTTGCTGAACATTTTGCCGAGGAAGTGCCGCAAGCACACATTCGCCGTGTTTGGTCTTATGTAGATGAAAATGGTAACAGAAGACTTGGACAGGAAAAAGCTCTTGCAATGGCAGGTGTAGAACTTCCCGAACAATATATTCATGATATTGAGGGTAATCTGATTCTTGGAGAAGATAACAAGCCCCTTACATCTATTCCCAAAAGATACAACAATCGAAAAATGACTTTTGATTCCTTGGCAAGAGAAAAATGGATTGAAATTGTCCGTTCGCATGGTATTGAAATCGAAGATACACCAAGAATCGATGTACAACATAATCTTGATAAAAGAAAAGCGATTGTACAGCAACTTAGAGTGGCAGAACAGGATACTCAAAAAGAAATGGAACGTACTGAGATTCTTAAATCTCAAAATACTACTTTATCTCTTGAAAATGAAGGACTGACTTTAGACAGTGATTTAATGAAAGAGGAAACGGAACGTCTTACATCCGAACAGACTTCTCTTATTCAGGTAAATAGTTCTTTAAAACAGGAAAAAACAATTCTTCAATCACAACTTTTAGAATTAGATGATAAGAAAAAACAGAAAGAACAAGAATTGGATGTTCTCTCATCACGCATTATGAATTTTCAGGGTATGTTATCAAACCGTATGGATTGGGAAGATAAAATGAAACAATTTGACGAGCTTTTAAAAAGAATGCACGAAGCCCCTGACTACTTTATTACTTTTCTGAAAAGTCTGGGAAACAAAAAATATCGTTCCAAAGATGGTTCTATCAAAGAAGTTCCTTATTACGATATGTACCGTCACTCATTAAAACGACATAAGCAACACCTTTCTTTGATGAAAGAATCCTATCAGGATGAAGCAGATACTTTCTATAATTCTATGGATTCTACGTCAAATAAGGATACTCACAATTTTGTAGATTAACACAGGAGGATTTATATTATGACAACTGAACAGAATGTAAAACAGATGGAATTAAAATGTCAGCAGTTACTCAAAAAACGAAACGACTTGTTGACTGATATTAAAGCAAAAAATGTAGAATATAGCATTGTCCAGAATAACGTAAGTGTGGCAACTATGGAATATCAGGAATTGAAAGATAAACAGGATGAATTATCTGCTGTTCTTCAGGATTTGATTACACAACTGGATGAAAAAAAAAGAGAATTACAGCTTTTAGAGAAAGATGTTCAGATTGCCAAGCTGACTCATAAATCAGAATTAGAAAGTTTGGAGAGAGACCATAAACTTGATGTTCTGGTAGAACAGTATTTGGAATGTGATGATTTTTGCACAGAATTTCTTAAAGGACTGGGAGCCAAGGTGGTAAAACGTGATTTGGCTGGTAACCCGGTGGAACGTAAGGATGTTTATGATATTTTCTTAGAAGCTCGTGAACGTGCAAGAAAACGTATTACCTCTACTACGATGCGTTATAGACGTTTGCCAAATGTTGAAGGCTCTGCTACTTCTGGTGGCGGTGTACAAACTGGCGGTAAAAATCCAAGGGTTTCAGAAGAAATGTCCCTTTAGTCAAAAATTTCAATATATGGCATAGGTGAAGCACTCATGTAAAATCAAGGGTTTTGCCTATGTCATAACTCTTAGCCATAAGTAAATGATAAAAAATCCAAGGAGGAATGCAAAATGTTATACGGATACATAAGAGTAAGCACTAAAACACAGGAACATGGAACATCACTGGAAGACCAGAAACGAATTTTAACACAGCATGGATGCCAGAAACTTTTTCAGGACATTCAGTCAGGAAGTACCATGGAACGAACAGAATTTGAACATCTTCTGTCAGAAATCACCGAGGGGGATACTTTGATTGTATGCAAATTAGACCGTCTGGCTAGAAATGCTCATGATGGCTATACTGTCGTGAAAGAATTGACCGACCGTGGTATCACGGTATATCCACTTGATATGGGAATGGTAGATGCAAAAAGTCCAATCGGAAAAGCTATGCTTCAAGTAATGCTTGCCTTTGCAGAACTTGAAAGAAATACCATTGTTCAGCGTATGCAGAACGGACGAGAATATAAAAGAAAACATGACCCAACTTACCGTGAAGGTCGCCCTGTTAAATTCAGCAAAGCTCAAAGAGAACACGCTATGTTGCTCCTGAACGACCACAGCTATAAAGAAGTGGCAGAAATGACAGGCATCTCAGCCAGAACGCTTGTCAGATACCGTAAAAAAAATGAAGCATCTGTAAGACCTGCCTATGATACAATGACCGTTTGCTAATTTTAAAATCAATAAATGAGGGAAATTTTATTTTCTTCATTTGTTGATTCCACAGGGGCTTGGGGGTGTAGCCACCAAATAAGACCTCTCTTTAAAAAAATGGTGTAGAGCTTTTTGCTCTACACCAAACTTTTATTACCATCCGAAACGCTCTCTGTAATACTTACTTAATGGATTGGTTTTCTCTTTGTACTCTTCCCAACTGGAAAACTGATTACATTCTTCTGTTCCCGGCAATCCGAAAACATCATATACGAACCATTTCAAAGCATCCAGTTCATTATCGGGTAATGTATAACCCAATTCATAATTAAAATGCCAGATATTTTTGTCTGCTTTTCCCGGTACACCAGCTTTTCTTGCTACTTTTTCCGCTGTAAACCATCTGTATTCATCCACACTGACCTGCACTTCTTTTTTTGAAATTCCTGCTTTACCCAGTGTGTAATAATTACCTACGTTTTTATTCTGTTCCTGAATCTTTTTCTGCCATTCTGCCAGATGCGTATAATCCCATTCTTCAATTCTCAACAAATGAGTCCATGATTCGTGAGGGTCTACCCAGTATGCCCAGTTCTTATTGTAAATCACCAAGCCTGTATTTACTCTTCCAGTTTTCTTATCAATAAAAACTGTTCCCTGATTTCTTTCGTTCATTTTACAATCCTCCACTATTCTTCTACTTCACCAAAGAGTTCCACATATGCATCTGCATCCAGTTTACGTTCTACCCATTCTTTCGCATCCTGCGATGACAATGGAATAATATCTTCTCCAAAACAAGTAGAGTTTCCACCGCATCTTTCTGCATAACGTGATGCAGCCCCACCTTCTCCAAAAACGAAAAGTTCTCCTGTTTTCTTTTTATAAAGTGTTTCACCAACATAATAAAAATCACTACGATAACGTCCATTGTTCCAACTGCCAATTTCTTTTGCTGTTTCTGTGTTGTACATCTTTCCATTAATAATCTTTTTCATGGTTTTTTTCCTCCATATTTTTCATTGATTTCATAAGTTCGTCTACTGTTGCAAAATAATTTACTTCATCCTCCGGCACATTGCAGATATTGTATGCAAACCACCGTAAGGCTTCTGTATCTTCCGGGATAATATCAGGTAAAGCTGTAATGTCCGTAAGAGATTTTCTCTGATTATTCTTTTGGCAATAAGCCAGAACTTCCACGCTATACCACTCATATTCCCCATAATCAAGCTCTTTCGAGGTGCATCCTAAATGTCGTTCTATAATAGTCTGCCAGTTCGCAAGCTCCTGTTCCGACATTCTCTGTACCCGGAATAATCTGCGAAAATGTGTCCGGGCATTATACATAAATTCATCTACTGCATACCGTCCATGAAATGATACTGGATATAAAAATTCTCCATCATCCATATTGAGAAATACTTTCTGTAATGCATATTTCTGATTCATCATGTATTGATTCCTTTCTTTGAACTAAAAAAACAGCGGCTTGCAGATAGGCACAGCACTACATAATATTGCACTACTGTATATTCCTATCTGCTCACCGCTGTTCGTCGCCATGTGTTATCCACACGCTTATGGGGGATATGCTTCTGTCCGTTGGTATGCATCCCCAAACCCTGTTCATACGCCTGTATCCTTTACACCCGACTGGCATGAGAACCGGGTGATGCACATTATCTGTACATTGGAAATTCGTGAACGTCACTATTAAATTGTATATCTCTTACTTGCCTTTATGATAGCATATAAATTTATATCCGTCAACCAAATTCTAATAAAATATTAGTTATTCTATTTTTTTATTGTATATCATTGATATACTATTAGTTTTTCTAATTTTAATATTGCAATCTGATTTGCTTTTTTGTATACTAATATTAGGTTAAATAATAATTTTGAGAGGGGAGAAATCATCATGACAGAAAAACAATTCATCACGATAGCTTGTGTCAAAGCTGGAATCACACAAACTGAACTTGCAAAGCGTATCGGCATGACCCAAAGTGCCTTTAGTCAACGCATCAACGGTGGCGGTTTTAAATTAAAGGAATATGAAAAGATGGCAGAAGCTCTTGGACTTCGATTTGAATATTCTTTTGTAGAAGATAAATAGAACTTATAAATATGATATAACTTTTCAGATAGAAATCATCTTGAATCGGATATATGACTTTCAAAATATGCCTCTTTTACACAATCCACTATCTGTATCAAACGTTACTGTCACCTTTTCACTAATGCCATCTCTAAGTCTAATTTTGCAAAGAGACAGCGTAGCAAAATGACACCAGCTTTACGAGAATACATAAAGAAACGAGACCACTATACATGTCAGATATGTGGAGATAACATTTGTAAGAATTCTGATATTATTCTTGAGATTGACCATATTATTCCTGTGTCGAAAGGTGGCGAGACAGTAGAGTATAATTTGCAGACATTGTGTCGGACCTGTAATAGAAAGAAGTCGAATAAAATATAGTGTTTGATGGAGATTTGTTTTAAATAACCACTTTTACGAACGTAGTGAGGCAGATTTTGTTGAAAAAAATGAGAGTAGCCAATTTTGACTACTCTCATTTTCTGTTTTGTTGTTGAGTGTCACATTTATCTTCGAGCGTGGCAGATATCACATTCTTCGTGTGTACCAGTGATAATGGTTTTAGCAGGAGTGATGACAATTTCACGTTCAGCGTCAGCTGCACATGAACCGCAACGTTCTGGATTACCTGGTTCGAGACCGAGTTGGACTTTCATGGCATGGTTGTCAAGGTCTGTATGTGTATCATAATATTGATTGCATCCAAGACATTTTATTTGCCATTTTGTTACAGCTGGAATAGTTTCAGTGTCTTCTACCGTCACCCAGTGGTGTGTATGACCAGAGTTTTCTTGTGTACTAGCGTTGTCACTATTGTTTTTCACAATAACTTTTGCCGACACTTTTCCAATGGCAGTTTTGCAAGAGATGGTTGTAGTACCATTTTTCTTAGTGGTAATAATGCCATTCTTGTTTATGCTGGCAACTTTACTATTACTTGAAGTCCATTTTATATTCCTGTTACTGATACCACTCTTGTTCGCAAATGCTTTCAGTGTGAATTTCTGTCCACGGCTCAGTTCTATGGTCTTCTTGTTTAAAGACAGCTTTGCTTTCTTGATAGTAACTTTAGTGGTACGTGATTTACCTTTGTACTTAGTGGTAATTTTCACAGTACCAGGTCTTACAGCGGTAATTACGCCATTCTTATTCACTTTGGCAATTTTGCTGTTACTGGATTTGTGCTTGGCAGCTTTAGTGACGTTCTTGCCATTATAGGTTACTGTAAGTTTTGCCTTGTTGTTGGCAGAGTCAAGAATGTAAAGAGTGGATTTATTGGTCTTTACACTAATGGATTTTGTGGCAGCATAGACGGTTGAATTTGTTCCACATACCATCACACTCAGTACAAGCATGATGGTGATAATGCTTTTGAAAATTTTTTTCATTATGAATACCTCCTTAGGTATGGTGGTGAGTGATGGTATTTCACTCTAGTGTTTTTGTTGACAAATTTTGTTAGCAGTTTACATTATGAGCAAACTACGTTTGCGAAGCTTTAGTGATTCTGTTAGCAAATTCTGTTAGCAGTTTCACTATGAGCAAACTACGTTTGCGAAGCTTTGGTGATTCTGTTGGCAGTTCCACTATAGAGAAAAGGGAACCGTAGGTAAGTACGGTTCCCTTATTCAGTTGGAGTGGTGCTGCAGACAGTGCTTACTTCTGCCTGTGCTCGTGACAACCAGTGCACTCCTGGTAGTCGACGTAAGTCTGCGTATCGTAGACAGTCTCGTCGTAAGCCTTCTGGACAAGTTTTTGTTCAGTGTGTGCAGGAGTGATGACAACATCACGACTAAGGCTTGCATCAATACCACTGCATTCACCGTTGGTGTCTACGACTTGATGCCATTCAAGTTCGTCAAGGCTGTCAAACCACTGACCGCAGCTTACGCACTGAAGTTGGTGCTTAGTTACAGCTGGAATAGTCACGGTTTCGTATACAGCGTCGTGATGCACGGTACGTGGTACCTTTTTTGTTGCTGTATGGTCAACCCAAGTGTGCTGATGAGGCTTAGAAGATACGGTTACTGTACATTTAGCAGTCCCGAAACTTGTTTTTGCTGTAATAACTGCCTTTCCATTTTTGAGTGCTTTGATTGTTCCATTTTTATTTACAGAAACAATTTTCTTGTTGCTTGTTGTCCATTTTACAGAAGTTGCCTTCAATTTTGTTTTATTTGCATATGCCTTAAAAGTATATGTCTTACCTTTCTTCAAAGATAATGATTTCTGGCTTAAATTAAGGGATGCATTTTTTACAGTGACTTTGAAACGGCAGGTTTTATTTTTGTATTTTACAGAAATAGTTGCCGTACCCTTTTTTGAAGCAATAATTTTACCTTTCTTTACAGTTGCAATTTTCTTATTGCTCGTACTGTATTTGATGCCACTTGTTACTTTTTTATTTTTGTACTTTACAGTAATCGGTGTACTGTTATTTTTGCTGTCTCCAACACACAGTGTAGTCTTTGGAACAGTTACAGCAACCTTACCAGATTTTGCAGTTGCCGCCTGTACAGGTGATGCTGTTCCAATAAATACACTGGAAAATACAAGCATTACAGCCATTAACAGCGATAGAAATTTACTTTTTTTCATGATTTTCCTCCTTTAATTTCAAGTGCATCAACACCCGGTCGCTTATTTTTTATACTCTTGATTATACTCAATACATTGGGTATCGTCAATAAATCACAGACATAATACAGCGTAAAAATGGTACAATGGTATAAAAGTGGTACGCTGAATATAAAGGCTGGCACTGGATATACCAGTTTTTTTAATAAATACCAGTTTTTTAAGATTAAGTGTATAAAGAAAACAAATAATATAAATATAGTATAACACTGTAGTTAAAAACTGGTATTGTGGTATTTTCTTCTCCATTTTTCCTCTGTATAACAACAAAAATAATATCTTTCTTTTTCTTAGTTGATTTTTTTCTGCTCTGGTATATAATAAACATAGCTAAGGAAACTGGTAAATTCCCATAAGCAAAACGAAACCCCTCAGAGTTGCAACTCTGAGGTTTTTTGTACGTTTACTTATGTTTTATTTATACTCAATTCATTTAGCATACTCAATCTATTGTTGGTGATACTCTATTTTAAAAGGAGTATCATTACATGATTTCATATCAACCATTCTATGAAACACTTTTAAGAGAAAATATCACGGAATATGCTCTGATTTTCAAACACGGTATTCCAGCTAATACACTTCATCGTATGAAGCATGGAAAACCGATTACTACAACCACATTAGATACTTTATGTAGTATCTTGAATTGTAGCGTATCTGATATATTTAGAATATATTCCACCAGAAAAAATATAGCGTTGGAAAACAGATAACTTACCTCTGTTCCCAACGCTATATTTTTCATTATAAAAAGGTGCAGAAGATTTAACTCCTGCACCGTTATTCTTTGTATCAATCAAGACTTTTCACAGTGGCTTTACCAGCGTTGTCAAAAACTTCATTCAGTTTGGTTTCATCCTGAGCAACTGCTGCGATTTCCTCAGTAGACATACGGCTTATATAGAAGTCACAGAACTGTGCGAATTTCTTGGATGCTTCAATGTCTTCATCCAGTTTGTAGGTCTCACAAACCTTTTTTGCAGCGGCTTCGGCTTTCATTACGTCTGTATGGAAGTCAGTGTCGGATGTTTTTTCTGCTGCCAGAAGTGTTAATGCTGCGTTGAAAATGTTGATGAATGCTGCTTTCTTGAGGTTTTCGTTTGTTCTTGTCATGTCTTTGTTCTCCTTTTCTGTGTTTGAATTGTTTGTTGCTTCTCCGAAGATTGCTTCTGTAAGCTGTTTGCGTGCTGCTTCTTTTTCTGTTGCTGTTACTTCTTTTTTGATTTCTTTACTCATGGTATGAGTCCTCCTTGAAAATTTTATTTATATGTTCAATATTTAATTGGCGAAATTATTTGCTACCTCTGTCTCTGAGAGCGAGGATTCCCTGAATTTCAGGGTCTTTTTTTGCTTCTTCGCCTGCTTCGATTGCCTGAATTTGTTCTTTGATAATTCTTTTGTTGGCTAATGCTTTTGCAAGATTTTCAAGGGTTTGCAGCTTGTCCATAGTGCGAATACCACGACCACCTTCATACAGTTGTTCTGTAACTTCATCTAAGTAGAAGATTTCATCACCCATGGATTCTTTATTTGGCATCTCAATACAGAACCTTGCTACAATGTCCTTTACCCATTCACTGATAGTTACATCAGGGATGGCGAAACTATTGATTGCTTCATCATACATGGTGCATAGCTCACGTAAGATTCGATTGTTGATATCCTTCGGTTCTATGATGCCCTCTCGAATGAAGTCTATCAGGATTGTAAATGCATCACTGTAAGTTTGGAATCTTCTATGCATATATTTATCACCCGATTCTGTAAGCAATGTATCAACCATAATCTGATAGTAGTCTGCAATTTTCATTAAACATTCCATGGACGGAAGTTTTGGATTGGTTTCTGAAAACCAGTGTGAGACGGTTCCTCGTGTAACACGGCATACATTGGCAAGTGTTGCCTTGGGGTATCTGGTGTTTGCTGTCAACCGTTTAAGATTTTCTCGAACAATGACCGCCAATTCATTTGGGGATTTTGCCTTAGCTGGCATTTGTTTCACTTCCTTTCTGCTTGTTGATGAGTTCATTATATCAAAATTTTTATACGTTGCAATAGGCTCGTTTAATAAGTAAACTAAATCGTATTTTATAATCATCAAAAATAAATCAAACGCACTATTAGTTTACTATAAGACAACTTTTATATTTGATTATCTCAATTCATTAAACACATTTTCTTCATTTCCCTTTTATCATCAAACTATCACTACACCAAAAACAAAAAAATACTGAAAACAAGATTTTTTCTTGTCCTCAGTATTGCTATTCTTAGAAGAGTGCATTATATACAATATCCATTTTTTGCACGTAACACTAATACAAACCAAGTTCTTTTTTCTTCTCTTTTGATTCTATAACCAAACTTAAGAATCGTTTGACTGGCACTGTTTCTTTCTCCCATCTGCCATCTAAAGATAGATACGTAAATGTGATATTTACATCCTCTTCTTTTGAACCAAATGTAACTGCCGCTCTAGCATTATAATTTTGCATAATAATTTGCTCACTTGATATGTCGACAAAACATCCTTTATTTTTAGCTACATTCCAAAGCGGCACCGGAAGGTCTATGAGCACGCTTTTCTCAGTACGGACACTACCTGGTCTTATTGTTTTCTGAGACACCGAAAGCACATGCTCGTATTTTCTATAATAACGAAACTGAGAATTTGCAATCGCTGACCAACTAATGGAAATTACTTCTTTACATCCATTGGATGTAACATGTAAAAGATAATTTTCATGACACAGTGATATCTCCACCCAATCTCTTGAGAAATTGCGAACCATATCTTTTTCAAAATAAATGACACCATCATTGAACTCCTGCTCACCCACCCACAAACAAGGGAATGTAACACCATAACGCTTTGACTCTTCATAATATTTAACACGTTCTTTTGCAATACGTCCTATTGTACACCAATCTGCCATAATAGAATGACCTCTCTTTCTCTGTATAAGTATATATATGTATTATAGAACAGATAAAGGATAACTTGCAATACAAAGAAAAAGAAAGATATGGTTGTTTAAGGCACTGTATGAATACATGGTGAAGATATTCAAGAAAAACAGGGGATTTTACGGAATAACGGATTTATGCTCGTGGTGAGGTCATATGTGGTGTTAAATGATATGTTTTGAGCAAAAAAGATACCGAACACAAGATTCTTTTCTTGTATCCAGTATCTGTAATTCTTATCCTTGGAAACATACATTCACAATGTCCATGTTTTTGTATTTCATCATAAACATGAAATATGCATCCTTCGGGTAATTGATGTTCTGATTGTAACATCCATATAAATATAAAATCAAGATGCTTTTTTATCCTCAGTATCTCTTTCACAATTCACTTATTTTCTTTTCAAAAAATGCTACCATATCTGTATCAGGTTCTTTCATATACTCTTTCGCCCAAGCTGAAAATAATAGATATGTTTCTTCCTGATTACGAAATGGTAAATCTTTTAATGTTTCTGCTACACCGTACATCCGGGCAAATGAAGTGATTATCCTTATATATTTTTCTGTTTTCATATCTTCATTTCCTTTCTATGCTACACGGTCTAACTGCTGTATAATATTGTCATACATCTGATTTGCGGTATCCTGTACCTGCTTCATGGCTGCACTCAACGCTTTTAAATTGTCTTTGCCGTTCCATCCGGCAATGTATTCAAAGCTGTAATCGCTAGTATCCAGTCCCAAAAGTGTAGCAACGATAAAGGCTGTACTTTCGGCCTCAAATGGATACATTAACATTTGAAGCCTTATACTCAGCATTCCAAAATGTTAATCATTTTAAAGAATGCTGAGAAATAAGACGTTTTACTACTAAAAGATGAGCATTATTCGTTAGCGTAATCCACAAAG
>NZ_JBQKLL010000047.1:0-24393 GCF_052116245.1 Blautia sp. Sow4_E7 | reverse complement strand
GGAACACAGCCAGATTTTTGTTGATTTTGAAAAAAATAAAAAGAAAAGAAGTTTTAAAAGAAAAATGGTGCTGGGCATAACACCCAACACCAAGTTTGTCTACAGTCTGACGGCAGTGTCACCACTGCCGCCAGTGTAAGAATTTTCTTTTTCATAAAGTAAAACTTACCCCCACCCACGCGGGCACCCCTGCCCGCAATCTTCACTACATTTTCATCTTCACTTCTATCCCGGTAACTGTTCAGAGCCTTCACAGTTACACGCTTTGCGGAATACTACTTATATCCCGGTGCCTCCGCTACTGCACCATCTCGATCATTTTCCCACATAAGTACTCTGAGTCAGCATGGGCTGATCAGCCGCCTTTTTCAGTTCTACCTGGATGGTACCCTGAATATCCTAAAGGCACTCCAGAAGCAGCGGATTAAAGGTTCCGCATTCGCCAGCCAGGATCATCTCCATGGCTTTCTCATGGGAAAATGCTTTCTTATAAACCCGCTCGCTTGTCAGCGCATCGTAAACATCCGCAACGGAAACCACCTGGGCTACGATGGGGATCTCTTCCCCCTTCAGACCATCTGGATAACCTTTTCCGTCGTAACGCTCATGGTGCCATCTGCAGATCTGATAAGCCACCTTCACAAACTCCTCATCCTGGTAAACCCCAAGACTCTTCAGCATGGAAGCACCGATCAGGGTATGCTTCTTCATTTCCGCAAACTCCTCATTGGTCAGTCTGCCCGGCTTGTTCAAAATCTTCTCGTCAATTCCCACCTTGCCGATATCATGAAGGGCGGAAGCCACTGTGATCATGTACTGGTCGTTCCATTTCAGATTGTATTTGTCCGTCTTCTGCACCAGTCTTTCCAGTAAAAGTCCGGTCAGCGTCTTGATGTGCTGAACGTGCAGACCGCTCTCTCCATTACGAAATTCTACGATGTGACTGAGGATATCTACCAAAATTTGACTATTTTTTTCTTTTTCCCGAATTTGATCCGTTACAAGTGTGATTAGACGCCTTTGTTTTACGTATAATTTAATAGTATTATATACACGCCGGTAAACAACTTTGGCATCAAATGGACGGCTGATATAGTCCGAAACTCCCATTTCGTACGCCCGGCGTATATATGATTCTGTCTCCTCACTGGAGATCATGATGACCGGAATGTCCTCGAGCCAATGGTTCCGGTTCATCTCTTCAAGCACTGCAAAGCCGTCCATGCCAGGCATTACGATGTCAAGCAGTACCAGCGAGATCCCTGCACCATATTCCCGCAGCATAGAGATACATTCCTCCCCGCTGCAGGCCTCCATAGTCTTAAAATCAGGGTGCAGGATCTCCGCTAAAATATCACGGTTCAATTCTGCATCATCAACAATCAGGATCTGCTGCTTCAGCTCTTCACGGTCAACCTCTGCGCCCTGTGCATTTCCCTCTTTGATCTCATTTGACTCGGTAACAACCAGATTTTTCCTTGTCTTCGCCTGATACATAAAACGATCGGCTCTTCCCACAACATCCTCTATGGTCTCATCTTCTTCCGCAATGGTACCTCCAATGCTGACAGAAAGCTGAATCCTTGCATATCCCGGAACTACCGCCATATGGATCTTGTCATGGATCTCCTGCAGTCTGCGGGCAAATTCCATCTCCTTTACCCCTGGCAGCACCAGCAGGAATTCATCACCGCCATAGCGGATCAGAATGTCCGACTTATGGATATATTTGCAGATGGTTTCTGCTACAACCACAAGCGCCATATCCCCTGCACTATGTCCATATGTATCATTATACAGCTTGAAATCATCCAGATCGATCATGGCAATGCCCGCCGGTCCTGTCTGGGACTTCACTTCATCCTCATAATAACGTCTGTTATATACCTTGGTCAGAACGTCCCGGTACAATCTCTCATTATATCCGGTAAGACTGCTGATCAGACGCTCCCTGTCTTTCTGATCGATCAGGGAATTCTTATCCAGGGCCTTCAGCAGCTCCATTACATATGGTTTCCCGTCGATTTCCAGATATTTCACCATGATCTGGTAAATATCCTCTCCAATAAACTCCAGCTTAGACAGCTCTTCCTTCTGGGTAAAAGCATCCATTGCCACACAGCCCTGGCAAAAATGCTCTGTGCACACGTCTGATCCTTCGTTCTTCCCAGCCTCTGCAGCCTGCAGACGCTCTGCATTTAACTTCTCCAGTGTTTCCTGGTCAAGAAGCCTTACACTGCTGAAAACCTTACGGTAACAGGCCATCTCTGCTTCTGCCTGCTCCATGGTAATTTTGTAATCTGATACCATACTTTATCTATCCTTCTTCGTTGTGAAGCATATTATTATCAGTATAAAAAAGACCGTACAGTCACCAACACGGCTATACGGTCAGCGCCAGCTGCAAACCCGATTTCTGGAAGTTTCCAGGATCTGGCTCACTAATAGTTTTATTATAGTCAAACTGGCGTTATTTGTCTAGAACTTAAACTTTCTTGCGCAAACTTAATTCCCACATTTAGTATTTCGTCTGCGCAAGCACCTCTTCGAAATTCTTCTCGGCACTTTCTATATCGGTGATATCTCCGCAGGCGATTTTCCATAAGGTATCACTGAAGCTGACATCCACAAGCTTAATAACCGGATAAGACTCTGCATTGATCTTTTTCTCCGGGGAAAGCGAGGTGATCTCTGTAAATCTGGCATCCTCGCCTCCATTCTTTGTTACACTGGGAACGCCCTTAATAGATGCCATTTTGTCAAGCTCTTCCTCATTGCACAGGAAACGGAGGAATTCTTCTGCCCATTTTTCGTTTTCGCTGTCTTTTACAATGGCAAGTCCGCTTACCCCAGCCAGGCTGAGAACCGGTTCCTCCGCACACACTGGCAGGGAAACAAATTCATATTCAAAAGGTTTCTCCGTAAATTTCTCTGACTTGGATTCTCGCTTCTTCATACCGCTGAAACCTTCTGTGGTAAAGGAAAGGAACGGGGTATCCCCTTCAAAAAAGTGAAGGATGCTCATTTCGTAAATATCTTCAATGGTACTGTTCACATCTTCGCTGATGTAACCTTTCTCTACCATGTCCAGCATTGTGGAAAATTCTTTTTCAAAATAGGAGCCACAGCCAGCTTCTTCGCTGTCAAAACGCTCATACAGAGCTTCCTGATCCTCTTCCTGGGCTATCTGGTAATCTCTGTCATTCTGCATCACCAGAGAATAGACATTCTGTGTGCAGCCCTGGATAGGGGTGTAGCCCTTTTCTACAAGAGTGTCACAGACCGTCTGGAACTCTTCCTGTGTCTTGGGAACCTCCAGATCAAGGTCTTTCAGCAACGTGGTATTGACAACAAATCCGGGGATACGAAGTCCCCAGTTCAAGGCGCACATTTTGCCATTATATTTGCAGGTATCCAGAACGCCATCTGCATAAACATCTGTATTCAGTCCTATTTCCGTCAGATCTGCCAGATGCTCTGCTGCCACATCCTTATCCACATAATCTCCGTCAATGTCAAACATGGCAATCTCCGGCGCATTGTCTCCGGTGACGATCCGTGAAAGCTGGTCGTAATAAGCGTCCACTTTATTGTATTCCACGCTTACATTTGGATAAATCTCGTTCCAATCTTCCACAGCCGCTTCCAGGGCTTAGAAGTTGGACCAGCTTCCCTGTACATGGATCTGGGCTTCTGCGTCCTTGTCCATGCTTGGGGAAAATCCGGTGTTTTCAGCCGTTTCGCTCTCGTTCTTCCCGCGCTCCATCTACGCCTGTTACCTGTACTTTCACGGCGAAACCAATACTCAGGATTCCGTTGATATAATTGGTAAAAGAATTGGTGATACAGACATCCGATCCATTTTCCGAATTTCCAAATGTGGAAAGCATTTTATTTAAGGCATAGTAGCCGTCATATTTCACGGTATAATCGTCTGGAGTTTTCTCAGATGACTTGGTGGAAATCCCCTGCATGGTATCAAGCATCAATACCTGCACCATAACATCCTCATCAGCGTTCATCTGACGAAGATTTTCGATGGTTTCTTCCAGAGTCCAGTCCTGATGATTTATGTAATTGGCCCAGTCTTCTGCGATCCTGCTGGAATTTCCCAGATAGGCTGTCACTTCGTTTTTCAAAGTGCTCATAGAATTTACGAGCTGGCTTTTTTCATCAGTTTCTGATGTCCGCCGCAGATTCACTGTAAAAAAGCTATGTATACGATCAGCACCGCCAGTATGCAGACATTGGCTGCTACTACAAGGTGCTGTTGTTTCTTTTTTTCAATTTTCAATTTGCTTTCCCCAATCATGTTCCTGTTGTTATATTCTCACAACAAATTACTACTGTTTTATATATCCCCGCGACATGCTTTGTAATATCCCCCAAAATTATGACGCATATGATTTAGAATTGCATTTCTCAGGTTTTGTGTATTTTTTCACTAAAAACACGAACAACTGATGTTAGCTACAATTTTTTTCAACTCTTCCTCTGTATATGCGGTATGATCCGGCTTCTCCATGCCTTCCGGGACCGCATATCTGTGGTGGTTCATCCAGATGGTCTTCCACCCGGCGTTACGCGCACCTGCAATATCATTCTCCAGAGAATCCCCGATCATATAGGTGTTCTCCGGCTTCATCCCCCATTTTTCTTCTGCCATGCGGAAAATCTTCACATCCGGCTTGGCCACGCCCACACCGGCGGACACGATCAGCTGATCCTCTGTGAACCATTTATCCAGTCCAAGTGTATGGAATTTCTGCACCTGATGGGAAAAAGGTCCGTTGGTGATCACTCCCATTTTCGCACCTGCAGCTGCGCACTCATCAAGAAGCGCCGTCATCACAGGGGAAACATGAAGATGGGACTGATTCTCCTTATATCTTTCCTGAAAGATCTCCGCCTGTTCCCTGGTAAAAGGAATTCCAAGATCCTTCATGGTATTTTCAATCCGGTAAATTCTGGATTCATGAATAGAAACCTGTCCGCTCTCGCTGAACAGGAACATTTCCGCGCTTCTTTTCCCAAAGATCCGGTAAAACAGCTCCGGATCCGGAAGCTGCCCGCCCAGGCTGAACTCGCAGGCTGTAAGAAGAGGCTCCATCTGGCTGTATAAGGTATCATCTATGTCGAAAACCAGAGATAGTTCTTTGTTCATTTTGTTGACTCTTTTCTGTTTTTTTATATTGCGGTAATAAAATAATTATACCTTTTTACGGCAGGTTATGCAATGTATTATTCGGGTTTCTAACCGTTTTGTACTGCATAGAAAATATACAAAAGATATTCCTTTCAGGCAAAAAAGAGGTTCACCTTTTACAGATGAACCTCTCAGTTTTACATTTATTCACTTCACAATTTAAGTTCTAAATCAGTCTCGATTTTAGTTCCAGCCTTCGCCGTACTGGAGGCCTGCGCCGCCTTCGTTGTTCTGCCAGTCTTCTACCAGGTTGCCGCTCTCATCCATGGTACCCTGTCCGTCACCGTTGTCCTTGGAATCTGTGTTCTGTGTATCTGTATTCTCACCAAGAGTTACGGTTACAGTCTCCTCTTTATAGCCTTTTCCATCCGGAACTTCAACGGTAAGCTCTACATCCTCGCCTGGCTCGTAGTAGGAAAGGAAGTCAACCAGCTGCTCTTTGGTTGTAACAACCTTGCCTGCAAATTTGGTGATGATGGTCTTTGCTTCGATACCTGCATCATCAGCTGCACCGCCCTCGGTTACGTCTCTTACAAGAACACCTTCCGGAACACCGTAAGCTTCGCTTACATCACTGTCAACAGTCTGAACTGTAATTCCAAGAACACCGTGATTATCAACTTTATCTCTGGTTTCCTCGTTCATCAGTGTTTCCAGTGTATCTGTTACATAGGAAATTGCGATTGCATATCCAATACCCTCAACCTCTGTGGAAGCGAGTTTGGAAGAGTTGATACCAACAACCTCACCGTTCATGTTCAGAAGAGCACCACCACTGTTGCCAGGGTTAATAGCTGCATCTGTCTGGATCAGGTTTGTAGCAGAGATGCTGTCGCTGTCGTAATCACTGATTGTATTATCAGAATTTACCTGACGGTTCTTAGCACTTACAATACCAGTTGTTACGGACTGGCCATAGCCAAGTGCATTACCGATTGCAACTACCTGTGCACCAACCTTCAGATCATCGGAATTACCGATGGTTGCGATCGTGATGGCATCCATTGTGTCGCTGTCAATGTCATCCAGGGAAACTGCTACAACTGCAAGGTCTTTCTCGCTGTCGTAACCTTTTACCTTAGCTTCACATGCTGTGCTGTCGCAGAAGCCTACAGATAAGGTCTCTGCACCTTCTACTACATGGTAGTTGGTTGCGATCAGAAGCTCGGAATCATTTTTACCAATGATGATACCGGAGCCGCTTCCCTGTACCTCCTGCTCCTGTGACGGTGAATAAGCACCATACTGGCCAAACATTCCGTAGTAGCTCTGAACCTCTTCTACAGATTTGGTTGTGATGGAAACAATGCTTGGCATTGCCTCTTCAACGATGTCGGATACATCAAGGCTGCCTTTGTTTGTTGAGCTGTCCTTGCTGTCATTCTTAGACTCGGAATCATCAGATTTTTTCTCCGATTTCAGAAGTTCAACCTTTTCATCACTTGTGGCTGCCTGTACGCTCTGCTCATAACCGGTCAGATAATTTACTCCTGTATATGTTCCTGCTGCAAGACCACCTGCCAGTACTGCGCAAAGACTAATGCTTGCTGCCTTTTTCATTTTTCTCTTTAATTCTTCATTTCTATTCTTCATGATAAAAGCCTCCTTTAGAAACTCCTTTATGTTTTCTTTCATTTGATAGTTCACAGTATAGAGATAATTTGTGTTCTCTTTGTGGGAAAAATGTGTTTAAATTGTTAAATCCTGCAAAGTCGCGCAAATGCTGGATTCTTTGCAAAGTACACTCTCCAATCTTAACATGGCTCATGAGATTATACAATGTTTTCACTAACAAATTGGTTTCGAATATTTTAGAAAAAAGATCCCTGGGGGAAAGCTTCTCTCTCCACCAGGGATCCTTATCTGTCACTATATCGGGCAAGAATAGCAACCTCTCTTATTTCTGCAAAAGCAGTGGTACGATTTATTTATTCGGCATGATCCAGAATTTCATGGTCGGGTAACTGAGAACTACCTGAACCAGAATGTTCAGCACGTTTGCAAGTGTGGGCGCAAGTGCCTCGGAAACACCGATGTTTACGAAAAAGCTCTGGCTGTAAGCCGGAAGTGCTGCGGATACAAGAACCAGCACAACTGCAAGTACGATATATTTCGGAACAGCCTTCTCAAATGCTGCGTTTGATTTGAAAACCAGGTTCTTCTGTACGAAGAAGTTTACAGTCTGGGCTGCAGCCGTTGCAACCAGGAAGCTTAAGAATCCGCACAAACCAAGGTTGGACTCGATGTTGTCTGTGTAGTTGAACACCAGGAACTTAAATGGTGTATTTGCAAAGCTTTTGAAAATGAAACCGGTGCACAGCCACATGATAATGAAGTTTGTGATGGTTGCGCAGTTGGATAATACGTTGAATTTAATGAACTCCCAGATGTTCGGGTGGGCGGCGATTAACTGTTTGATTTTTCCCATGACGATACCTCTCTTAGTTTTATACTTCTATATATTTTTCTTTTGTGACGTTTCGCTTTTCTATAAAGCTTCAAAGCCAAACGCCCCTTTATACAAGACATAAAAGTCAAATTGCTTTTAGCATTTTTTAATTTACTTTTGCTCTTCCAGATCTTTCTCATACTGCTTGTTCAGCTTCTGATTTCTGAAAAATCCGCTGATCACTTTTCCAAGACCGCTGAAATGGCCATTTACCACTTTCACAAGTCCTTCTACCATTTCCATGGAAACCATACCGCCGGTCATCTTGGCAATGGCGCGGAATGGCATGTTGTACTGGAACAATGTGTTCAGATCCGGAACGCCTGCTGCCTCGCTCTTTTTCAGCTTTTCGCCCAGCTTCTTACAGATGAAACGGGCGATTCCGCTTTTCGCGTAATACATCTGGCAAAGGGCATCGTTCATGCCAAGCTCACCGCTCCAGCTTCCGTCTGGAATAGAATGTCCAAGGATGGTTTCGTACTCCTCGTTTCCAACCTTCTGGATCTTTCCATCCACATAAGAAGCAACGCGGTTGGTGTAATATGGCATTACCTCAGTAGTTCCAATGATAGCAATGGTGCCCTGAAGCCGGATATCTGCGCAGCTTGCGCCGATCATAACGCTGTAAACACCGCCCTCTACTTCCCATTTATTTGTCTTCATATTCCAGTAGCGGAAAGTCTTATCATCGAACTTAATGGTAACTGTTTTCTCCTCACCAGCCTTTAAGAACACTTTGGAAAAACCTTTCAGTTCTTTGACTGGGCGGAAAACCTTTGCCCCTGGAAGTCCTACATAAAGCTGTGCGATCTCTGCACCGTCGTATTTTCCAGTGTTGCGGATGGTAAAGGTTACGCCATCCGGTTTCACCTGGAGATTGTCATATTCAAATGTTGTGTAGGAAAGGCCGTATCCAAATGGATAGTTTACCGGCACGCCAGCAGTGTCAAAGTATCGGTATCCTACGTAAATTCCCTCTCTGTACTCGGAGTTACGCTCCTGAGAGGGATAGTAATTATAAGAGGGAGTATCCTCGTATTTCTTAATGTATGTTTCCGCAAGCTTTCCGGATGGGTTCACTTTACCGGAAAGAATGTCAAGAACGGCGCCTGCACCAGCCTGTCCCATAAGAGCGGTGTGAAGCAGGGCTTTGAAATGATGATGCCATGGCATTTCGATAACAGAACCTGCACTGATGATACCAACCATGTTTGCATTGGCTTTTGCAAGCTCCTGGATCAGGTTGATCTGGTTCTGCGGAATGCGGAGGTGCTTACGGTCAAGACCTTCTGTCTCGCTTTTCTCGTTCAGTCCGAAGAAAAACAGAACCACATCAGAACGGCGGGCAAGATCTACAGCCTCTTTTTTCATGGCTTCGTCTTCTTTGCCGTCACGCTGATAGCCGCGGACGATTCCTGTTATGGAGATTCCGCTGGTCTCCAGCATGTCCTTGATGGAATCTACTTTTGTGGAGTTTACCATGGAGGAACCTGCGCCCTGGTATCTTGGGTCAAAAGCAAAGTCTCCGATCACGGCTGCCTGGACTTTTTCTCCAACTGGGAGGATTCCGCCTTCGTTTTTCAGAAGGACTGCACTGTTCTCGCAGGCAAGACGTGCCAGCTTGTGATGCTCTTCGTGGAGAGCCTTCTTGTCTGCCACTTTCTTGTAATGTTTCGCATTCTCGGTGGTGGTAAGTACCAGATCGAGAAGCTCGTCTACACGCTCATCAATGTCTTTCTCGCTGATCTTGCCGCTTTCTACACTGGCAAGAAGCTCTCTTGCTGCGTCAAGTCCTGGTGTTGGCATTTCCAGGGTGGAACCGTTCTTTACGCCAAGGGAATGGTCGTTGGAAGCGCCCCAGTCTGTGATGACGGAGCCTTCGAAGCCCCACTCGTCGCGGAGAATGTCTTTCAGCAGATGCTCGTTTTCGTTGGCGTAGACACCGTTTACCTCGTTGTAACTGCTCATAACGGTTTTGGCTCCGCCCTCTTTGATGGCGATTTCAAAGCCGGTGAGGTAAATCTCGCGAAGAGTTCTTTCATCTACTACTGCGTTCATGGCCATACGGCGAAGCTCCTGGCTATTTACTGCAAAGTGCTTTGCACAGGCTGCTGCACCAGTGCTCTGTACACCGCGGATGAAGGCGGCTGCCATTTTTCCGGAAAGATATGGATCCTCGGAAAAATACTCGAAATTACGTCCGCAGAGAGGATTTCTCTTAATGTTCAGTCCTGGTCCAAGAAGAACGTTTACCCCTTCTTCCATGGATTCTTCTCCAAGGGCGACTCCCACCTTCTGCTCTAATTCTTCATCCCAGCTGTTTGCCATTGTTGCAGCTGTAGGAAAACAGGTTGCCGGTACTGATGGGTTAATTCCCAGATGGTCACCTGCTCCTGCCTGTTTACGCACACCGTTTGGTCCGTCTGAACAGAAAATTGCGGGGATGTCCAGACGCGGGAAATCTCTTGTCTGCCACTCGCTTTTTCCGCTGAGGAACGCGGCTTTTTCCTTCAAGGTCATGTTATCTATGATGTTCTGATATTTCATGCTTGTGATTACTCCCTTCCATATCATTGCAAGATTATCATTCACAGCCGATCACGGGCACAACATGATGCAAAAATCTTATTTACCATCTGCGCATCCCCGTCAAGCCGTAAAAGATAATTTCCAGTTCTATTTCGTGAGCATAATATAACACAACCCCGTCTGAAAAAGACGGGGTTGTCACAAACTGTCAATATATTGCACAAGATGCATTAAAAAGTCCTGTCCGGCAGCCAGAAACGGGTTATACTTATATATACAGACGAATCATCTCCCGGACTACAAATACGATTGCCAGCAGCGAAGCAGCCACCGTTCCTTATTGTTCCGGAATCAGAATCCGCACCTCAAACCAGTGGTCCTTCGCCTGCAGCGACATACTGCCTTTATATTTCTCAGCGGTCTGCCGGATGCTTTTCAGACCATAGCCGTGATTCTCACGGTCCCGCTTAGAAGTAGCCGGAAGGGCACCTTTTTCCAACACAATGTTCTCCGCAATGTAATTGGAAACATTGATCAGCACAAAATTCTTCTGCTTAGAAAGCGTCACATGGATCATCCTCTTATCCTGATCCTCCAATGTAACCACGCTCTCAATGGCATTATCCAGCGCGTTTCCAAATATGGTACAAATATCCGTCACATGCATAAAATTCAGCAGCTTCCCATCTGCCACGCAAGTGATCCGGATGTTATTCTTCCTCGCCTGGAAAACCTTGGCTGCCAGAATGGTATCCAGCACATTGTTTCCAGTACGCTCCATCAGCCGGTTCTCATCCAGCTCATGCTCCAGCTGATCCAGCCAGGCCTTCCGCTCTGCCTCATCAGTCACGCCCCGAAGCCCTGTGATCTGGTGCTTCAGGTCGTGGTATTTAATATGGATCATCTCCATACTTTCCTGATAATAGCGGTACTGGTCGTACTGCTTTTTATACACAGACTGCATAGCGGACAGCTCTTTTTCCACCATATACTCACAAATCCTGGTCTGGTAGGCATAAAGGATAACCAGTCCGCACAGGTCACCAATGGTCCTCATATGAAAGGTATCCGCCAGAACTGCGCTGCTGAACGGAGAATTGGTTATTACATAGCTCATGTTGCTGAAAAGGAACGCGGACACCGCGATTGCCGCCGCAGAAACCAGTTCCTTCACAGTCAGCTGTTTTTCAAAGGACGCTGAGCGCATTTTCTTCTCAAAGAGATAAATCACATAAAATACAAGTCCATATATTGCCGCCAGCAAAAGTATCTGACCAACTGCAACCGCCGCGCGTAAAGCTCCCGCTCCAGATTTCAATCCTGCCATCACCGGTTTCTGCGGTAAAACAGCCTCTACGCCGAGAACCTTCCACAGAAATGATTCAATCTGCCATTCCAGGGACGCCGCAAACTCTGCCACCAGAAATGCCTTTGCGCAGCAATATCCAGCCAGCACAGGAGTGCTCTCCGTTCCCAGGAAAATAAATCCAAACATCAGTCCAACAGCAGCCGCCATCACCGGGATCCAGAGAATGATCGCCACGTTTTCTGTAAGTACCAGAAATACACTCTGTACCACCAGCGCCAGTCCGCAAAAACCGACTGTAGTCCATTTTCTCCACCGTTTTGGGAGCATTATAATATTGATCACACAGGCTAGCCACTCTGCCAGCGCCGTGTAAATTCGGGGAATATCACCAGTTATCTCTATCATCTCGCAGCCTCACTCATATAATTTACAAGGGCTTCCATAAATTCTTTCCGCTTCTGGCGGCTGACCTGCAGCCGCTCTCCGTGGATCATGCAGCAGCCCTCCTGGATTCCCTCCACATATTTCATATTCACCAGATAGCTTTTCGCGCAGCGGAAAAAATCATACTGTAAAAGTTCTTCCTCCGCCTTTTTCATGGTCATCCTGGACTGGACATTTCCATGCTTGGTTACAAAGATCATCTGGTGACCGTAACTCTCCACATAATAAATTTCCTTCACATTCAGCCGCAGCACCCCGGTCTCCACAGGGAGCAGCAGATAATTCTCATTGCTCTGGGGAATCCGGTCAATAGCCCGTTTCAGCTTCTGGCAAAAAGAGAAATATTCTACCGGCTTCACCATGTAATCAAGGGCATCCACCTCATATCCCCGGACTGCGTAAGATGTCATATTTGTTATAAACATGATTATGACCTTCTTGTCCATCTCCCGGATTTTCTCAGCTGCGGTCATGCCGTCCATAAACTGCATCTGGATGTCCATGAGAATAATGTTATAATCTGCGGTATATTTCTCCACGATCTCATCCCCATCCCGGAAAAAGGACAGGCGGATCTCCTGGGAAAATTCCTTCTGAAACCGCTCCATGTATTCGGTTAACTGTCGAATGTAAATGTCTTCGTCTTCTACAATTGCAATATGAATCATAACCCACCTCATAAATCATCATTCACATTAAAAATAACCCTCCCGCACAACCTCTTGCCGCTCGTCGTTGCCCGCTGGATGTGCACTATTGGATTTACATACCTAAAGTATAGCATACCCCTCTTTTTTTTGCGATGAAAAATTCAGAAATCCCTTGCCCCATTTGGCGATTCACGTTATACTAGCCAGTATATAAAACGTTACATATTGTAACACCTTTGTTTTCGCCGCAGACGCACCGCGCACATAGAAACAGGAGATTTTTATGGAAAAACAGACACCTACGAAAAACACCCCCAACCAGCAAACCCGTGAGAACATCGTAAACGCCCTTCTCACTTTAATAAAAGAAAAACCTTTGTCCACCATCACCATAACCGAGCTCACACGCCTGGCGGGTGTTTCCCGGATGGCTTTTTACCGGAATTTTTCTACTAAGGAGGAAGTGTTTTCTTCCCACTTAAAGGATATTCTTCAGAAATACCAGGAAGAGGACCGGAAGCAGAATCTTCAGGGGATCTACTATGACAAGCCGCATATGATCCACTGCTTCGAATACTGGTATCAGTACCGGGACTTTTTCGACGGGCTGATCCACTGTGGGTTTGGGAATATTTTCCTGGAATATCTCACCCGGTATATTATGTGGAAATGGAAAAGCACCTGCCAAAACGCCAGTCAGTATTACCGGCTGTCCGCCTTTGCAGGTGCCTTGTATAACGTTTATTTCTATTGGGCGTATAATGGGTATCAGGAGACACCCGAGCAGTTGGCGGAAATATTAGACGGAATCTTTAATAAATAAACCATTAAACACGCTCTATTCCTCAATAACATTCGATGATTTTTTAGACTTCGAAATAAAATCATAGTCTGTTTTTTTATTTAGAATCATTACTAATTATTCTTGTCCGTAAAAAGACCACTCACTTTCAACCCTAACTTTGAAAATGAATGGTCTTTCACTTTATTTTAGAAAATTACTTCTTATATTTCACCCCAGCACTTCTCTCAGCGTCTTCTCCAGCACCTCCATATTCACCGGCTTGGAAAGATGCCCGTTCATGCCGCTTGCCAGGGAGCGCTTCACATCCTCGTCAAAGGCGTTTGCGCTCATTGCATAAATTGGAATCGTCCTGCAGTCTTCCCGGTCCAGATTCCGGATTGTCCGGGCGGCCTCCAGACCGTCCATTTCCGGCATCATAATGTCCATAAGAATCATATCGTAATAACCAGGAGCCTCCTCCTCCATGCAGCGCACAGCTTCTTTTCCATTCACCGCCTGACTGGTCTCGATTCCGTAATCTCCCAGTATGGTACAGATAATTTCCATATTCAGCTCATTATCTTCCGCAACCAGAATCCTTCTTCCATCAAAACGAATTTCCTCTGTTTCCCTGGTCTCCTGCTTCTTTTCCGGACTTACCGGCTGTAATTTCACGGTAAAGCTAAAGCTGCTGCCTTTGCCCAGCTCGCTTTCCAGCCTGATATCCGAATCCATCATCCGCACGATCCTGCTGCTGATGGCAAGCCCAAGGCCAGTGCCCTGTTTTCTTGCATTCTCCGAATTATCCGCCTGCTCGAACTGCCGGAAGATCAGCTGCTGCTTCTCCGGTGCAATACCGATTCCGTCATCCCGTACTTCGAAATAAAGATTGGAAAAACCTTTCTCCCCTTCTGTTTCCCGGACAGTCAGTTTCACATGTCCGCCTGGATCAGAATACTTCACTGCATTTCCAAGAAGATTGACCAGAACCTGGTTCAGTCTCAGGGAGTCTGCCATAAACCAGTGATTCTTCAGCTGGATCTCTTCTGTGTAATGAATCTTCCGCTCTGTGATCTTCGCTTCCAGAAGAGGCTGTAAGCCCTGGATCATTTCCATAAGATCACATTTCTCTGCGAACAGCTTCATCTTTCCGCTTTCGATCTTGGACATATCCAGAATGTCATTGATCAGTCCCAGCAGATATACAGAAGAATGCTCGATCTTTTTCAGGCAGGCAAGTCTCTGCTCCTCCGTCTGTCCATCCTTCAGGGCAATCTCAGTCATACCGATAATGCCGTTCATAGGAGTACGGATTTCATGAGACATACGCGCCAGGAAGTCTGATTTCGCCTTTGCAGAAAGATCGTGGCGCTCCAGATTCAGACGGTTCTGAATGATCGCACTGATCTCCTCCAGACATTTGTGCTCCTCTTTTTTCTCCAGAACAGCACCATCAATCTCCTGGAACACAATACTTCCGGAATACTGGCCATTGTCTGTCATATGGAACACAATGTCCTGTCCGCCGTCGGTAAACAGCTGAACCAGCGGCTCCTTCTGAATGCTTTCATCAGAAGGAAGAAGCTGCTGCAGTTCCTGGGTTTCCACAAAATGCTGATACTGCTTCTCGGAACAATGGACCATTTTTTCCCATTCTTCTTTTTTCTCCCTGCCCTTCCAGCAGTACAGAAGGTCATTTACCATATACTCTCTGTTGAAATGGGTGATCACCATATTCGCCAGATGATATTTCTCCTGCAGCTTCAAAGCCAGGATATCAAGCACAACTGCAGTATCTCCCTCACGGTCAAACAGATTCAAAGCAACTGAGGAAAGTGTCATTTCCTTCAGGCGCTCCAGGGAGGCTACCTCGTCGAAATCTACATCAAGGGAAACGTCTTTTTCCTTTTCCGTCAACTCTTCATAGAACACAATGCTGTGCTTTCCATGACGTGCAGCGCTAAGAGCTGTCTTGGTCTGCTCAAGGGCTGCACTCAGCGAATTACCAGCGCTTGTCACCGCAATTCCACATTTCAGGGAAAGGGAAAGATATTTCTCATCTGTAAGCGCTGCGAAATCCTTCTGCAGCTTCTGGACCGTTCTTACCACAGGGCCTGCCATACATACCGGAATCCATACCAGCATCTGGTCTGCGCCGGCTCTTATATAAACTCCATCGTCCAGATTTTCCTCATGGAACCGTTCCGTCATCAGCCGGGCAAACTGCTCCAGAATAATATCTCCGAAAATCAATCCATACCGCTCATCAATTTTGGAAAAATGCTGGATCTCCAGAAGGGCAAGCACGCCCTCCGGATCCTCCCGGTACAAAGTTTCCACAACCTCCAGTCCGCTTCCTAACCGGTAAAAAGAGGTAATGGAATCGTAAATCTGTTTTCTCTTCTGCGCTGTCTCCAGAAGCTTCCGCTGATGTACATTGTGAAGACAGCCTACGATCCTGCTGCGCTCCCCGGCTTCATCAAAGGTAATACTTCCATAGAGATTTACCCATTGGAACTCTCCGTTATTCTGGCGGAGCCTGAAATCAACATTTAAGGTGCCATCTGCATTTTTTACCGTGTTTTTCAGTCTGGTGCGGTCTGCGGGATGAATGGAATCATTATCTACAAATTCCGGATGTTTTCCGCAATCCCATACTCCATCACGGCCCTTGCTGTTAACTATTTCCAGAACTTTTTCCCTACATTTGTATGTGAAAAAGGCATCCTGGGAACTCTCCACAGCAATCCGGTAGCGATCTTTTTCCTCAAGGAGCTGATTCTCTGTCTGCATCTGGGTGTCCGTCAGATTTTCGATCACCTCGTGAAGTTCGTCAATCTCCTGGATTCCAGAGCCCTCAAAATCATGGATTCCCTTTACACCGCTCCGCACACTCTCCACAAGCCGGTAAACTGGCTTGGTGGTATACTGCACAAGGAGATAAACCAAAACAACCGCAAGCAATGCACTTCCAAGGATTGCCCCAAGAATCCTCTGGAAAACGTCGGAAACAAGTCCATAAACAGAATCCTCAGTCACAAAACCGCACAGGGCCCAATTGGTATCCTCATAAGGAACATTTCTGCTGTACAGCTCCAGGCTGCTTGTAATTCCATAAATCTTCTGTTTTCCAACGGTTGCTCCCTGCACCAGCTGCAGATCACCCTGCACAGGCTCCTCCAGTACGAATGTATTTCCGCCATGGGAAACCGTGTCGTACAGAGCACCTTCGCCTGCCAGTCCCTCATAGCTTCCATTTTCCTGCTCGATCACAAGGGCAAAACCTGCATTCAGATCAGAATCCAGGTCTTTTACCGGGAAATATCTGGACAGGTCATTTACCCCGATCTCTACTCCCAGAACTCCGTAAACCGTCTTATCATACACAAGGGGAACGGAATAGGAAATCATTTTGTGGTTGTCCATGCGGTCATCTTCCAGGATAAATGGCTTGGACCAGTATCCCAGGTTCGCCATGTTGATATTGGAGTCCACATAATCTCCAGCGGCTACATAGGGCTTATAGAAAAAGTCATCTGCACTTCTGTTTCCATTGCCTTCAAAACTGAAATCCGTACGCCAGGGAGTATCCAGGGAAATAGACATGCTCTGCGACAGCTTCTTACTGCCACGTTCCATCTGCAGGTCTGTGTGGGAGGCTGTTTTCGCCATTGGATCGGAATCACGTACCCAGAAGCCATTGTACTGGCTTTCCGCATCCACCGATTGGTCATTTCCAAGCACCAGGAAAATTCCGGAAGTGGAATTGTACTGCAAAACTTCTACCATATCATAGAAAACAGCTTCCAGATATTCTTCCTGCACATCATCTGAGCCAAGAAATCCATGAATGTCCATCTGATGACTGTCCAGGATCTTCGCCAGTTCCGCATAGAGCCCGTCACTTTCCTTGTTGACGCTGCTCCACTGCTCGATCATGTCATTCTCCAGAACCACCTTACGGTTCTCCACCGTATGACTGTCCAGACCAATGACCGTGTTCTCCATGCTGGACCGGATTCCGCTGAAAATCAGTGTGAGGAACGGCACTGCGCCCTGCACAAATACAATGATCAATATAGGAATCAAAAATATATCCAGAAGGGATTTTTTCCGCTTCACAGTCCGCCTCACCACCTTTCCTTCGCTTCGTTACAAATTCACGAATTCGCCACAGCTGCATTCAGGCCATCGCAAAACTCCTGATACCAGCTCTCAAAATTCTCATCTGTGAGATACTGGGCCAGTGCGTCCTCTTTGCTCTCACCGCCTGCAATTGCTGCATCCAGGGCTTCCTTGTCCGCTTTGGCCTTATCAGACAGGGAATAGTCCAGGATCTTACGTGCACCGTAGCTGTTTTCGAAGGTCTTTGGTGTATAGAAGGTTGTTTTGTCAAAGTCTTCCATTTCGTTCTTGAAGCAGTCGTAAACCTTCTGATTGATTTCTATGTTATTGTCTTTGATCACAGAATCCAGAGCCTCTACGCTATTGGCCTCTTTCAGCACCGGCATGTAGGAGGACTCGCATACGAAGCGCAGATTCTGCTCTTTCTGGGTGAACCATTTCAGGAAAACGCTGGCAGCATATTCGTGCTCTTCATCAGACTTGGTAACTGCCATTCCTGCTCCCTGCTGAACCTCTACGTTCTCGCCGCCTTCCATTACCGGGGCATTGCAGGCAATGTAGTCGATGGGATAACTGCCATCATCAGTTTCCACGGTCTCCGGGAAATAAACAGCAGAGGAAGTGGAACCGGTGTATGCCAGAACATCTCCTGTCTTCACATCATCAGAGCGGAATTTTCCAAGAGATGCAAAGTATCCTTTCATATAAGGTACGTAATAGTTGTCCCAAAGTCTGCGGATCAGATCTTTATCGGTGTTGAAGGTAACTTTTCCGTCTTTTACCTCGAAAATATCTTTGCCCATCTGTTTCATGCCGATGACAAAATAGTTGGACATGGAATCTCTGCCATAGAATGCTTTTCCATCGTCAGGCACATCCGGAGTCTGGGCATCTGTCCACTCGTAGTAGCGCTGGGCAACCTCAGCAATTCCCTCTGTAGTGGCAAGCTCATCAACTGTGCTGCCTGTAGCCTCTGCGAAAGGCTCCCAGTCGGTCTTGTTGATCATGGTGATCTCTGTAGACTTGGCAACCGGGAAAAGGTATAAAGCGCTGTCCTGGTTGAAGTAGCCTTCCTGGATATAGGAGTCTACATATTTGGACAGCTCGTCTTCTGTAAAGTACTGGGAAAGGTCTGCCAGCTTGTCCTGCTGCTGTACTGCATAAGCGGTGTCAGAATAGGAGGAGAAAATATCCGGCAGCTCCTCAGCACCTACTTCGCCATTCAGAGAACTGTTAACATCTTCCTCCAGGTCAGATACGGAGCCCTGGCTGTAGCCCTCTACGTAGATTCCTTTGTCTTTTCCCTCCGACGCATTGAATTCCTTTACCAGAGTGTCAAACATAGCCTGCTGGGCACCGTTGTAATAATGCCAGATGTTCAGGGACACCGGATGATCCGGATCCAGCTTCACAGATTTACCGCTGCCGTCCCCGCTGCTTCCACAGCCTGCTAAAGATGCAGTCATCATTGCGATCAACATCATTGCCACACATTTTTTCTTCATATTCTTTTCTCCCTCCCGGCGCCTGGCACCGAAGCTTTTCCCAAGATCTGCTTATGCTTTCAGCCTTAAATGCAGCTATTTCCTAACTGCCATCTAAACTTTCATAGTAAAAAGCCCCCATGCTGTGCCAATACACCGCTGACTTCTGCGAAATGCAATGTCATTTCCGGCGTTTTCACACATCACAGGGGACAAATCCGTAGCATATACGTTTATTATAGGGAATGTGAGAAAAAGAATCAATAAAATTCCGCGAACAAGGGGAGAAAATATTTCATTTCTCCCCTTTCATTCCAAATATGTGTTTTTATTTCTGTCCTTTTCTTTTTGCAATCAATTCCTGTTCTGCCTTGATGTTTTTCTCAACGTTCAGGAAGGATACCACAACCATAAGAATTCCATGTGCTATGATCTCGAAGCCCAGGAAGAAAAAGGCGGTGACGGCTTTTCCCCCAAGGGCTGGGTTGTCGTAGAAGAAGTTGAAAACGGCTACGGCAAGACCGTTTACTACGGTGAGTACCGTGTTGTAGACGGACATGGAAATACCGTCTACGCGGTAGCCTAGTTTGGCTTCCAGGTGATCCAGGACGTCAGCGAAGAGGGCCATCATAATGTAGGCACCGGGGACGCTGGACAGACCTTTTAGGCTCTGTCCCACCAGCATGACTGCAAAGTTATCTGGTGCAAGAAGACACACAATACTTCCGGCAATGGAAATCACGCAGCCTGCTAAAATCATGTTCTTTTTGCCGAAGCAGTTGGCCAGCGGCCAGATGAAGAGCATACCGGCTGCCAGTGGGATTCCGCTGATCAGCGCCAGGACGGACTGTGCCATATCTGCGGATAAGGTCATTCCGAAGATGTGTACTTCCTGGAAAAACTCGTGGCAGAAAATGTTGAAGACGTAGCCGCCTTTGAACATGACACCGGCCTGGTAGAGCAGGTAGAAAATGATGATGATCCACCAGTAGGTGTCGGAGGCGGCGGCTTTTAGCTGTTCGAGGGTAGAAGGTCCAGCAGATGCCGATTTCGCACTTTCATTCTGGACGGCAGCACTCTTGCTGTCAATTTCAGCAGTTCGAGCAACACTTCTATTTTCGCCCTCCAGTTCCACCATATCCTCTTCCGTAATTCTCTCTCTTGTAAAGAAATACTCCAGCACACATCCCACAAACGCCAGCACCGCAAACACGGTCATTACCATCTGCCAACGGTTCTGCAGCACATTATTACTTCCAGCCGAGTTGATCCAGCCAAGGATCAAGGGCATTACAATACTGCTGATCAATCCGTTTCCAGCTACGGCCGGAATGTTCGCTACTACGGAAAGCTTTCCTCTCTGATCCAGGTCACGGGTGGAAAGAGATACCATAAGGTAATGGGAAGTGCCATAAACAGGGTTTGCAATTGCCGCAAACAGGTTGTAGGTCACTGTCATCCATACCATCCGCACCCCCAAGCTTAAATAGGGAATGCAAAATACAAGAATTCCGGATATCAGAAGCAGAGGTGCCGCCATCAATATGTACGGTCTCGCTTTTCCCTGTCTCGTCTTAGTCTTGCCAACCAGAATTCCAATTACAATATTGGACAGCGCCATAGGAATGACAGAAATCAGTGGCAGCACCGTCAGAAATACTCTCTGATTTACAATATCATCATAAGTACGGTAAAAAGTAAGATAATAGGACGCCACCACACTGGTCATAGCCAGTACCAGAAGAGGTCCAAGGAAATAGCCAAACGCCATTTCCCGTAAAGTCACCTTCTTTTTATCTGTTCTTGAGTTCAATCCAGCCATTTTCCACACATCGTGAAAAATCCCAGCTTTCTTTCCACTTTTCATCCAGCGGCTCCTTTCGATTGGGTTTAAACTGATAGCTCCAGTAGATCCAGCCCTTTGCTTCTGACCAGGCCTGAAGCTGCAAAGCTGCGATTTCCAGATAACGTTCCCTGCGTCTCTTCGCAGCTGCATCCTGACTCATACTGGAATCTGTTTTCTCTGCATATTTGTTGCAGATGCACCATTCTCCAACCACTACAGGAACATCCTTCTGGATCCTCTTTATCAAACGCTGCTGGCTCTTAATATAAATCTGGTAAACCCATGGCTTGTGGATCGGCACAAAGCTCTCCATGGCAAAAATGTAGATATGGGTATCCAGCACCACATTTTTCATATTCTCTTTTCGGAAAAATCTGCCCCAGTGTCTCAGGCGGAAGCCATCATGGAACATAATGGTCTTGTCCTCTGGAAGAATTTTGCGCAGGCGTTTATATGCAACCCGGTAGAAATTTTCCAGAAACGGCATAGGAACATAGCCGGAGCCCTTCGCTTCCTCTTTGTCCACCGCTTTTCCAGTGGACGGCGCAGTAGCATAAACCAGGAAGCTGATCGGCTCGTTCAGCACCTCGATTCCATATAGCCCCTTGCGCTCTTTATAGCGCTCCGCCAACCGTTCCAGTACGGTAAGAGCAAACTCCACCTCCTGGGGATTTTTGCACCACTTGCATACTCCTGTAATACCACCGTTGTCATATCCGTTCTGGCTTCCCGGAACAGTGTGCAGGTCAATAAGGATCTGCAAGCCATATTTCTCCGCCCAGTCAAAAGCCTTATCCAGATACTCAATACACCCATTAAAAGGCTCTCTGTCTCCAAATACAAAATACGGAACCGGAATGCGAAGCAGCCCGATTCCCTGTTCTTTGATAAAAGCGAAATCCTTTTCTGTAATAAAAGTATCTCTGTGCTCTTTCATTTTTTCTTTTAATTCTGCCGGGTTCATTTTGCGGTTCAGCCAGACCTCATCCTCCGCGCCTGTTCCCGCAAATAATTCCGGCAGCATCCATTTCTCCAGCACAAGCCAGTTGCCTAAATTTACACCTTTTATTTTTTCCAATAATAGTTCCTCCTCAGATAACCCACCTTGAAATTTTCCTTAATAACAGTCACTCCTAAGTGTAACTTTTAATAAAATCTAACGTAAAGAGAAGCTTGCCGACGATGAAAATAACATTCCACCATGCTGACCTACTCCACTGGCAGCATGATCTGCAATGAAAATGTATGATTCTGCACACTGATCCGGATATCTCCGCCGTATTTTTTTGCGATCATCTGCATACTTTTCACGCCATAGCCGTGGTAGCCCTTATCATCCTTGCTGGTCACAGGGAACCCATTCCGAAATTCCAGTTCCCCGTCAAAATAGTTGTCTACGAAAATATGCAGCATGCTTCCCCGTTCCAAAGCTGCCACATTGATGACCTTCTTCTCATCATCTTCATATTTTGACACGCACTCAATGGCATTATCCAATCCGTTACTGATCATGGTGTAAAAATCGATTACATCGATCATATCCATTTTTTCTGCATGGACATTACAGGAAAAACGAATGCCCTGTCTGGCGCAGACAAAGCTTTTCTCCGTGAGAATGGTATCCAGCACATCATTGCCGGTTTTCACATGGGCATCATAAAACTGGACTGCTTCCTCGGTCTCCTTGAAAAGCCGCTCCCGCTCTTCTCCATGCACCATCTGCAGTGCCCGGATCTGCCGTTTCAGATCGTGGCATTTCTGGTTGATCAGGTCTACATTTTCTTTGCTGAAAAGATACTGCTGCTCTTTTTCCTTCTGCAAAACCTGGATCATCTCTTTTTCTTTCTGCAAGGACAAAATGCGGTAAGTCATATTTTGAAGCAGAACAATGACCAGATTGACAATCACATTCACCACAATACAGAAATAAGGTACCGCCGATTGGGTAAACATTTCTATCCCACCGAACATATCGCCATCCTTTTTGCTCCAGTGAAAAATCAGATTGGTCACATCTCCCATTCCCGTAATAATAATATACACAGTCAGATAAATAAGAAACGTTCTCCAGTCTTCCTTCACAACCACCTGTCCACGCACACTTTTACGAACAAAAAGAAAATAGGCCATTGTGTCGAAGGCTGCATAGAACAGAACCGTTATGAAAACATACAATGCGGTATGCTCTGTTTGTAAAGAAGGAAAACAGATTTTGCAGACCAGATATTGCAGAACCAGAGTTACCAGATTTTCCAGTGCAATTCCCAGAATGCATTGAAATATAAGATTACATACTGTCACCTGATAACAATAATAGATACAGCACATAGAGACAATGCCAGTGGTCATCCACCATACAGCTGTAATAAGAGCTGCACTCCCCGAACCGCCATAAGTGTTGCGAAACCAGTACATGGGAATGCAAAGGAGAATAAATCCCAGAACACCTAAACTGCTAACCATGACACGCCGCGGAAAATGCTCCCGATGTTCCGCGGCACGTTCCATAAAAACGATTTCTGCGCTGATTGCCTCAAGCAGCACACGGCATACATCAAAGATATCCATAAAGGATATGTTTTTCAGCATTTTTAATCCTCTCCCCTTATATATTTCAGATATTCCTCTTTTAATTTTTCCTTATAATTTCTGCTGACAGGAAGAATTGCACTGCCTACAGTAACCTCTGTACTGAGCACTTTATTCACATACTTTAAATTCACAATGTAAGAGCGATGGATCCGCACAAAATTGTATTTTTCAAGCTCTTTTTCCACGTCACCAATATTTCCCCTGACTTTGTAATCTCTTTTCGTGGTGTGAAAATAAAGATAATGAGAAAGAATCTCCACATAGATAAGCGCCGAAAGCCTTAACTTGCGAGTTCCCTCGGCTGTCTCTACTTTTATGATGTGTTCTTTCCTCTGGGCAGCCTTCGCCACAGTTCTGTGAAACTTCATGGAAAAATCGTAGTAGCTTACCGGCTTCAGAATATAGTCAACCGCATCCACCTCATAACCATTGATGGCATACTGGGCAATATTAGTCACAAAAATAATAGTAACATTGGTATCTGTTTTTCTTAATTTTCTTGCCGTGTCAATTCCATTGATTCCAGGCATATCAATATCAAAGATGATGATGTCATAAATCATCTTATAGTCTTTCAAAAACTGTTCGCCGGATTCGAAGGTTACCGTCTCCAGGTCAATCCCGGCTTCTTCCCCGAATCTTTTCACATAGTCTGTCATGATCTGACGCATTTCCAGCTCGTCATCAACAATCGCTACTTTCATTTCCCCACACCTTTTCTCAAGTACAGTCTGATCTGGACGCTATTCATAAATTCAACTTATACAGGCTCGATTTATTATTACTGCTGCCCAGAACTTTTACAGTAAATATATCATACTTGATTTGTGTGGTCAAACAGGCTTCCAGATAACCGGAAGCCTGTTTCAGACTGTAGACAAACTTGGTGTTGGGTGTTATGCCCAGCACCATTTTTCTTTTAAAACTTCTTTTCTTTTTATTTTTTTCAAAATCAACAAAAATCTGGCTGTGTTC
>NZ_JBQKLL010000046.1:0-24929 GCF_052116245.1 Blautia sp. Sow4_E7 | reverse complement strand
GGAACACAGCCAGATTTTTGTTGATTTTGAAAAAAATAAAAAGAAAAGAAGTTTTAAAAGAAAAATGGTGCTGGGCATAACACCCAACACCAAGTTTGTCTACAGTCTGGAACTCCTTCTAAATAGAAGGGGTTTTTATTTTGCCCAAAATACAAATTAAAGTCAGTAATTACAAGGGAATTTGGAAAATACGGAGAAAACAGAAAACTTTGAAAATCATGTTTTGTTTCCATGAAAATGGATTATTTCGTTTTAACATATGTCAATTTAAGTAAAATATGTGATATATATGTCACATTTTTTACAACAGAACAAATACAACATAATAAAACGTCAACAAAATATACAAGACGCCATAATACATAACGGCACATAACTGCATAACATAATAAAACCTTAAAAATTAAGCGGGAGCTTAATTGAAACAGAATAAAATGCAAATAAAACATACGAGTGTTTTAGTGAAGAAAAACCTAAAACATAAAAATTCCATCAAAATGAAAAGGAGATAACGAAATGCAAAACAAGAAAACAACAAAAATTTACGAAGAAAGAAATTTAAGCGGCGAGCTGGAAAAGAAAATTAAATACGCGCGCACCGGGGTGCTCACCGATCAAGAAGTCATTGGCAAAATGATGCGTTACATTGCAGATTTGTCATTTGCTGACTTCATGTTCTTTAAACGGGAAGCTTTTGAAGATGTGATGACACAGTTGGGCTTTTCAAAATGGGAGGATGGTTATCCAGACATTTCCGTTGGACAGGTCTGTGACTTTGTGTCAGAACAGTTTCACCAGGCGCCTACTGCCAGGAAAACAACACAACTGGTTGACATTATGCGCGTCCCCTATGACCTTGTGGACCTGAGAATAGAAGGGCGCCCTTTGCGGGTGCATCCAAAGGAGGCCACAACATGGGATTCCCTGGAGGAAAAAGAACTGTATTCTGAGCTGGAAGCCGAAGGCCCCATTGCGCTGGAGCAGCGTCTGCAAAGAATTTACAACTTAACGTACTACAAGAAAACGAAGTATGAATTCCATGCAATAAATGGAATCCTGCCCTGCAAATACGGAAACTACTGGCAAAGCCTGGTTTACGGTACCTCATTGTGGGATATCGATGAGGTTCTGCAGAAGCTTACAGGAAAAAAGATCACCTGTATCCGCAAGCTTTGCGATGATTTCACCAATCCGGATGAAGTCAACATGGATTTTAGCATCCTGGAATTCTGCGACTACTTTCTCTGTGACATGAACTGCCAGGACAAGGTATGGCTGTTTGTGGAGCCTTTCGCAGAAATTTACCGTACAACACAACAAAAATCAACAGAACCAAAAGCTAGAAAGGTGGCGGGGGCCTGAATGAAATTAAAAGCTAGAAAGGTAGCGGTGGCCTGAATGAAATTAAAAGCTAGAAAGGTAGCGGTGGCCTGAATGAAATCAAAATCGAGAAAGGTGGCGAGCGCCTGAATGAAATTAAAAGCAAACAAGGCAGCGGGAGCTGTACTGAAAGAAAGGAGTGGTAAAGGAGATTAAATTAAATGATTAGTAAAGTTTTTATGGAGAACAAAGAAAACAACAGAATTCTGGCACAGGGCAAGTACATCAACAACAATACCTGGGAGACAGGTCTTAACAATAATGACCTGATCATAGGTGTCAGCGGTGCCGGAAAGACAAGAAGCTATGTCATTCCAAACATCCTGGAAAGCAACGACAGCATGATCGTTGTGGATACCAAGAACCAGCTTTGCAAAAAGCTTGGTCCGGAGCTGAAGAAGAAGGGGTACGATGTCGTAAACCTGAATTTTGACAATATGCGGGATTCACCAGTGGGATATAACCCATTGCTGCACATCGAGAAAGAGAGGGTGATAAAGAACGGCAAACAGGTGGAACGCTACCGAGGGCAGGACATTGAGATGCTTGCCCAAAGCCTCTGTCCCGTAGAATGCGGGAAAGATCCATTCTGGGATCATGCAGCTGCTATGCAGGTAAGCGCCCTGATTTCCTATGTTCTGGAAGCACTTCCGGAACGGGAACACCATCTTGGAAAAGTGGCAAAGCTTCAGCAGCTTCTTGGAACCGAAACTCTTGATCTGCTGATGCAGGAGTGGGAAATGATCCATCCGGAGAGCTTTGCAGTGAAAAAGTGGCATCTTTTTAAGGACACAAAAGCTGCAGATAAAACCAATGCCAGCTCTGCATTCATATTGGGAGAAAAGCTGAGTTCTTTCTACAGTCCGGAATGCGAACAGTTCTTTACCAACAAAAGACAGGTAAGTTTCTGGGAGATGGGTTATCGGAAAATCGCATTGCTTATCAATGTCAGCGACAGTAACCGGTCATGTGACAGGCTGCTGAATCTGCTGTACGTACAGGCTTTGCATGAACTTTGCCAGCTGGCTGACTATGAGGAAGACGGCAGGCTTGAGATCCCCGTGAGATTTATCATGGATGATTTTGCATCAAATGCGGTAATTCCAGATTTTGACAAAATCATTTCCGTGATCAGATCCAGGGAAATCTACGTAAGCCTGATCTTACAGAGCATCACACAGCTGGACTCCATGTATGGTGAAAAGTGTGCAAAAACCATTATCAACAACTGTGACAGCTGTCTTTACCTTGGCGGTCAGGATGTGGATACTGCAAAGTACATAAGCATTAAGGCAAATAAAACGGCAGACAGCATTCTGAATATGCCAGTTGGTGATGCCTGGCTTTTTGTCCGCGGACAGAAACCACAGCAGGTCACGAAATTCAATGTGGAACAGTATGATCTGTTCGATCCGGCTAAAGCAGAACAGAAGGAGAAAAGACCAAAAGGCTTCTTCTTTGAAGAGCTCCCTCTGGCTGGTCTGGATGAGCCTAGTACAGCTAGAAAGGAGAAGGAATAAAGCAAATGAACAAAAGTAGAACCAGAAAAAGGTGCCTCCTGCAAAGAACTGCAGGAGGTGTTTTTTATTTCATGCAATTTAAAATTTATTTGCAACTAAAAGGGCGTGTGATATAATCCATTTTAAGAAGTTGAAATTTTAAGAGATTGATATTTCGAAAGGAGTCATAAGCCATGGCAGAGACAATGAAAGATTACGAAGCTGAACTGGAAGCTTCTTTTAAGAAAATTGAAGAAGGCGATATTCTCACAGGAACAGTTGTGAGCGTAGACGATAAAGAGATTATTGTTGATTTAAAATATTATGCAGAAGGAATCATCCCGGTAGAAGATTACAGCAGAGAACCGGGCTTTAACGTAAAGGAAGAGGTACATCCAGGAGACGAGGTTTCCGCAACCGTAGTAAAAAAAGACGACGGAAACGGCAACATCCTTTTATCCAGGGTAGAGGCAACTGACGTTCTCGCCTGGGATAAATTAAAAGAGCTGAAAGCTTCCGGCGAAATACTTGATGTAGTGGTAAAAGGCGTGGTAAACGGCGGCGCAGTTGCTTATGTAGAAGGTGTGCGCGGTTTTATCCCGGCATCTAAGCTGGCCCTGAGCTACGTGGAGGACACCAACGAATATCTGAATAAGCGTATCCAGGTTCAGGTAATTGATGTCAATAAAGAGGACAAGAAGCTGATCCTTTCTGCAAAGGAAATCTTAAGAGAAAAAGCAGAAGCGGAAAGAAAGAATAAAATTTCCAATATTCAGCCAGGCTTTGTAACAGAGGGAACTGTAGAGAGCCTTCAGCCATACGGCGCATTTGTTGATCTTGGAAACGGCGTATCCGGACTGGTACATATTTCCCAGATCTGCGAGAAAAGAATCCGCAAACCATCCGAGGTTCTTGCTGTTGGAGATAAAGTTAAGGTAAAAGTAACTGCAGTGAAGGACGGAAAGCTGAGCCTGAGCATCAAGGAAGCAACTGATATGATGGCAAAAGAAGTGGAAGAAGAGAAAATCGAAATTCCACAGTCCGGTGAAGAGGCAACCACATCCCTGGGATCTTTATTTGCAAATATTAAGCTGAACTAGAGCCTGTTTGAAAAATCGTGTCTTTTTCAAACACGCTCTAATGCCGACAGAAAAAATAAACCCGAAGTAAAAACTGATTGACTGTAGCTTGAAGACGGGCAGCAGTTATCTTGATTTCAGAAGGAAGAATGTGAATGAAGAATCAGAAAGTATTTGTAATGGGACATAAAAATCCAGATACGGATTCCATCTGTTCCGCAATTGCTTACGCAGATATTAAAAACAGAACCACCCAGACCAAGCGCTATATTCCAAGACGCGCCGGTCAGATCAACGAAGAAACCCAGTACGTTCTGAACCGTTTCGGCGTACAGCCGCCAGCCTATCTGGGAAATATCGGAACGCAGGTAAAAGATATGGACATTCGCCCGAAGCCGGACGCAGACCGTACCATGTCCCTGAAAAATGCCTGGGATATGATGCAGAACAAGGGCATTGTTACCCTGCCAATCTGCAACAGCGAAGATGAGCTGGAAGGAATTGTAACCATCGGTGACATTGCGGATATTTATATGGACACCAAAGACAGCTACCTTCTTGCAAATGCCAGAACCCAGTACAACAAGATCAAAGATACCCTTGACGGTGAAATCGTGGAAGGAAACGGCCACGGCTATTTTACCAAGGGAAAAATCCTGATCGGAACTGCGGATCCGGAGATGATGAAGAACTATATCGAAGAAAATGATATGGTCATTCTGGGAAACAGAGAGGAAGACCAGTTAAAGGCAATCGAGCTGAATGTAAGCTGCATTATTGTAGGCATGAACATTCAGGTAAGTGAGCGGGTAATCCAGAAAGCCCACGAGAGACAGATCATTATCATCACCTCTCCGTACGATACCTACACAATTGCCCGCATGATCAACCAGAGTATTCCGGTAAATTACGTCATGAAAAAAGACAATCTGGTAACCTTCAGCACTGAGGATTTCACAGATGATATCCAGGATGTTATGATCAAACACCGTCACCGCGCTTTCCCTGTGATCAACAAGAGGGGAAAATGTGTGGGAACCATTTCCAGACGAAATTTCCTGGACATGCACAAGAAACAGGTGATTCTGGTAGACCATAATGAGAAGGATCAGGCAGTTGATAATATTGAGAAGGCGGAGATCCTGGAGATCATCGACCATCATAAGCTTGGTTCTCTGGAGACTATGAAGCCGATCAATTTCCGAAATGAACCGGTTGGTTGCACCGCAACCATTCTTTACCGGATCTATGACGAGCAGAGACTGGAAATCCCGCCTAAGATCGCAGGACTTCTTTGCGCTGCCATTATTTCAGACACCTTAATGTTCCGTTCACCTACCTGCACCCAGCAGGATAAGATCGCTGCAAGTGCACTGGCCCTGATCGCGGACATTAAGATCGAAGATTTTGCAAGGGAAATGTTCAAGGCAGGAAGCAATCTGCAGGATAAAGCACCTGAGGAAATTTTCTATCAGGATTACAAGAAATTTATTGCAGAGGGAAATGTGGCTTTCGGCGTTGGACAGATCAGTTCCATGGACGAGGAAGAGCTTCAGGAAATCAAAGCCCGCCTGAAACCGTTTATGGTAAGCGAGTGCGGCCGTCACGGAATTTCCCGTGTTTACTTTATGTTAACCAATATTATGGATGAGTCTTCTGACGTGATCTATTACGGAGAAGGCAGTGAAGAAATGGGAAAACTTGCATTCCAGCAGGATCCGAAGGATGAATGCTTCCACCTGAAGGGCGTGGTTTCCCGTAAGAAACAGATGATCCCAGCCATGATGGAAGCAGCACAGATCATGGCAAATGACTTCAATTAAGGAGCAGAAAAATGGCAAAACAGACCTGGAAACCAGGCAATATGCTTTACCCTCTCCCGGCTGTGATGGTCAGCGTTACAGATGGGGAGGGCAATGATAATATAATAACAGTGGCATGGGCGGGAACGGTATGCACCAACCCGCCTATGGTAAGCATTTCCGTCCGTCCCACCAGATTTTCCTATGACATGATCTGCAAGACTAAGGAATTTGTGCTGAACCTTACCACAGAGGAGCTGGCGTATGCCACCGATTACTGCGGTGTGCGTTCCGGCAGGGATGTTGATAAATTCCAGGAGCTTCATCTTACCAAAGAGAAAGCGGATCATGTAAAAGCACCTATGATCGGCGAATCTCCTGTAAATATCGAGTGCAAAGTAAAAAAAATAGAAAAGCTTGGCTCCCATCACATGTTTCTGGCAGAGGTTGTGGCCGTACATGCAGATGAAGCCTACATGGACAAAAATAATAAATTTCAGCTGAATCAATCGAAACTGATGGTGTATTCCCATGGAGAATATCTGGGACTTGGCAAAAAGCTTGGAACCTTTGGCTACAGCGTAAAAAAGGGGAGAAAACGCAGCAGCTCACGCCGTTCCAAGGCATAAAATGCCGTTAAAAACCTGGAAAATAGTAACAAAACCAGTAACAAATTCTTAATGGGATTGCAATAATATATCTTTTGTGTTATTATCTAGAGGAATATCGAATGAAAATGAATAATATTACATTGATTGGAATGCCCGGTGCAGGTAAAAGCACTTTGGGCGTTGTTCTTGCGAAAATACTTGGATATGAATTTTTAGATTCAGATCTTTTAATACAAAAAGAAGAAAAAAGACGTCTTTATCAGATCATTGATGAAGAAGGCGAAGAAGGTTTCAAGGCCATCGAGAACCGCGTAAATGCGTCGATTGAGACTGAGAATACTGTGATTGCTACTGGGGGAAGTGTGGTATATTGCAGTGAGGCGATGGAGCACTTGAGATCAATCGGGAAAGTAGTTTACCTCAGACTTTCTTTGGAGTCTCTTGAGAAGCGGCTTGGAAATCTCAAGAAGCGAGGAGTTCTTCTGAAAGAGGGACAGACTTTGAAGAGCTTATATGAGGAGCGTGTTCCCTTATATGAAAAATATGCAGACATTGTGGTAGATGAAGAAGGGAAAGATTTGGAAGCAAGTCTGCAGGCACTTTTGGAAACACTACAGACAGGGGTTAATTAAGTAACTGTAGATCAAAGAGGAGAGCTTTTGGAGGTTATTGTGTGGCAATAGCCTTTTTGCTCGCGGAGTAAGAATAATAGAGGTGTGTTATGGAACAGTATGTGATTAAAGGCGGAAATCCGCTTGTTGGTGAAGTAGAGATAGCAGGTGCCAAGAATGCTGCACTGGCTATTTTATCAGCAGCTATTATGACAGATGAGACAATCCTCATCGAGAATCTGCCTGACGTCAGAGACATCAACGTTTTACTGGAGGCAATCGCTGGCATCGGTGCACAGGTTGACCGTATCAATAAGTCAACTGTTAAGATCAATGGTTCTACTATTGGTGATGTAAGTGTAGATTATGAGTACATTAAGAAGATCCGTGCATCTTACTATCTTCTTGGTGCTTTACTTGGTAAATATAAAAGAGCGGAAGTTCCACTTCCAGGCGGCTGCAATATTGGAAGCCGTCCTATTGACCAGCATCTGAAGGGCTTCAGAGCTCTTGGTGCCAAGGTTGACATTCTTCATGGAGCTATTGTTGCAGAGGCATCAAACCTTCATGGAAGCCATATTTTCCTTGACGTGGTTTCTGTAGGAGCAACCATCAATATTATGATGGCAGCATCCCTTGCGCCAGGACGTACAATTATTGAGAATGCAGCAAGAGAGCCGCACGTAGTAGATGTTGCCAACTTCCTGAACAGCATGGGAGCCAATATCAAAGGCGCTGGTACAGACGTGATCCGTATCAAAGGCGTTGAGAAACTGCACCGCACAGAGTATTCCATCATTCCGGACCAGATCGAGGCAGGAACCTTTATGTTTGCTGCAGCAGCTACCGGCGGTGATGTTACAGTTAAGAATGTAATTCCCAAGCATCTTGAGGCTACTACAGCTAAGCTTGAGGAAATCGGATGTGAGGTTCAGGAGTTTGATGATGCGGTACGTGTTCGTGCAGTTGGCAAGCTTCACCGTACTCATGTGAAGACTCTTCCATATCCGGGATATCCCACTGATATGCAGCCGCAGATTGCTGTTACCCTGGCACTTGCAGAGGGAACCAGTATTGTGACTGAGAGTATTTTTGAGAATCGTTTCAAATATGCAGACGAGCTTTCCAGAATGGGAGCCTGTATCAAGGTTGAGGGCAATTCCGCGATCATCGATGGTGTGAATAAGCTCACCGGCGCAAGAGTAAGCGCACCGGATCTTCGTGCAGGAGCTGCGCTTGTTATTGCAGGTCTGGCAGCAGAGGGAATCACCATTGTGGATGACATTGTTTATATCCAGCGTGGTTATGAGAATTTCGAGGAGAAACTCCGCAGCCTTGGCGCAGAGATCGAGAGAGTTTCCAGTGAGAAGGAGATTCAGAAATTCCGCCTGCGTGTGGGTTGAGCCACAACAAAAATAGTCATCTGACTTCAAATGTCTATTGACAATTACAAGCAATCAGTATATTGTATTGCTTGCAACAGGAAAACTGAAGAATAGCCTTTTATTCAGAGTGGTGGAGATACATAGGATCTATGAAGCCACGGCAACCCCTCGAAAGAGAGGAAGGTGCCAACCTGAGCGAGTGATCGAACAATAAGAGGATTGTTTATATAAACGTCATTTATAAGACAGTCCGCTTGTCCGGGCTGTTCTTTTTTTGCGGAGATTTTATAGCACTGTTAAGATATTAGCTGCTTTGGGATTTTCGCTCCATCGAAGAAAGGGTAAAACAAAAGAATGGAAAACAAAGAAAAAATCTTATTTACTTCCGAATCTGTAACTGAAGGCCATCCGGATAAAATCTGTGATGCCATTTCTGATGCCATCCTGGATGCTTTAGTAGCACAGGATCCAATGAGCCGTGTAGCCTGTGAGACTGCTACAACAACAGGTCTTGTTCTGGTTATGGGTGAGATCACCTCTAAGGCAAACATCGATATCCAGTCTATCGTAAGAGAGACCATCCGTGAGATCGGTTACACCCGCGGAAAATTTGGATTCGACGCTGATACATGTGCCGTAATCACTGCACTTGACAAGCAGTCCACTGATATTGCAATGGGTGTTGACAAGGCTCTTGAGCAGAAAGAAAACCAGATGGATGAAGATGAGCTTGATTCCATCGGAGCTGGTGACCAGGGCATTCAGTTTGGTTATGCCTCCAACGAAACAGAAGAGTACATGCCATATGCCATCAACATGGCACACAAGCTTGCACGTCAGCTGACTAAGGTTCGTAAAGACGGCACTCTGAAATACTTAAGACCAGATGGAAAAACTCAGGTAACAGTTGAGTACGACGAGAATGGCAAACCAATCCGTATTGATGCGGTTGTATGCTCTACCCAGCATGATCCGGATGTTACACAGGAGCAGATCCATGCAGACATTAAGAAATATGTATTTGATGAGATCATCCCGGCTGATATGGTAGATGAGGATACCAAGTACTTTATTAACCCAACCGGACGTTTCGTAATCGGCGGACCAAACGGGGACAGCGGTCTTACCGGACGTAAGATCATTGTTGATACCTATGGCGGAACTGGACGTCACGGCGGCGGTGCTTTCTCCGGAAAAGACTGCACAAAGGTTGACCGTTCTGCAGCTTATGCAGCACGTTATGTTGCCAAGAACATTGTTGCAGCAGGTCTTGCTGACAAGTGCGAGATCCAGCTTTCTTACGCGATCGGTGTTGCACACCCGACTTCTGTCCATGTAGAGACCTTTGGTACAGGTAAAGTATCTGACGCGAAAATGGTAGAGATCATCCGTGAGAATTTCGACCTTCGTCCGGCCGGAATCATCAAAATGCTTGACCTTCGCCGTCCAATCTACAAACAGACTTCTTCATACGGACACTTTGGCCGTACAGATGTAGACCTTCCGTGGGAGCACCTGGATAAGGTTGAGGATCTGAAGAAATACCTTGCATAAGATTTGAAAAAAGCGACCGGTTGGTCTGAAGAAAATTTCATAGTAAGGTTAATAAATATAGCCTGGGAAAGACTTGAGAAGATATAATGAGATCCCTTTGCTGAAGATCCAGCGGAGTGAGTACATATCAGATTGAGTTTTTCCAGGCTTTTTTACGCGATAGGTGCGCTTGACATGAGAACTTGGCTGCTATCGTGATAACGAGCAAAACACGCTCTAGTGTTGTTACGCGCGCAGAATGGCAAAAAAATAATTCTACGTTTGTAGAAAAAACTCTTGACATTTTGCTTCTACAGTTGTAGTATAAAACCAACTTCTACAGAAGTAGAAGAATGACAGGAGGAAAAAGCGTATGAGAAAGAAAAATTTATTTACAACAATTCTGGCAGCAGTTTTTGCTGTGGTTATGATAAATGCCGTTTCCGGCTGCGGTACACAGAGCGGACAGCCTGCTTCTTCTACATCAAGCCAGAGCAGCGCAGACCCTGAAACCAAGAGCGTAAGCATGACACCCGCCGGCAGCACTACAGAATCTGCGGCCACCGCGAATACATCCAGCAGCAAGTCCGGTAATACTTCTGGTAATTCATCTGATAGCACTAATTCCAAAACTACAGCAGATACAAGTACCGCGGACAATAATTCTGCTGCCGCCGCAGATACTTCTTCCACCGTGGACACTTCAAATGACGATACATCCACATCAGGTACCCAGGAACCTGCGATTACCTACTATGACGAAGACACCGATGAGGATGCCGATCCGGACGGAGAAGATTCCCTGAATCTGAGAACCGTATATCTCCAGTCCGAAGACGGTGAAACCGTAGAAGTCACAGAGCAGACCAACGGCGACTATTATTTCCGTGACGAAAACGGAACCGGATTCACCGACAATGGCGGTGGAAAATGGTCTGACGAATATGGCAATGTTTACACAGAAGAATAATCTGATTTTATAGACCAATTTCATATAGCCCCTTTACAGGTAAAATCCCCTTTGCAAAAACTGTCCTATTCCTGGGACAGTTTTTTTCTGTCCATAGGTATTATTGAACCTGTGCCTTAAAATTGTCTGTGTTCAATCCACCCATTATTATTTTATAGAAAATTAAGAGATGAAAACAAAGCTTTATGCTATAATCTATATAAAAGTCGGGGCAAAAAGGCAGAAGTGACCTTATAGCCGTGAAACCTGCCCCTGAAATACAAGAAAGAGGATAGAACCGTTATGAAGCTGAAAACAAGAATCATTCTGGGATTCACCATGATCATTCTTATGCCTTTGCTTCTGTTTGCTGCGACGCTGTACGGATTCAGCCAGTCACAGTCCCAGAAAGCACAGGTTCAGACCGAAAGTGACGGCACCGTATATGATATTTCCATAACCGACTCCGCTGACAGCCAGGGCAGAGTCCATGTGATGGCGAAGGATCTGTTTATCAGTGCCTTTGTCATTCTGATCTCGGTTGCCCTTGTAGTTGGATTGTGGGTATATCGCAGCATTGCCGTACCTCTGGTTAAATTAAAAAAAGCGACGCAAAATATAAAAGAGGGCAATCTGGACTTTGTTCTGGATGTGGAAGGAAAGGATGAATTTTCGGAACTTTGCCAGGACTTCGAGGAAATGCGCCGCCGTCTGAAGGAATCCACAGAAGAAAAAAGTCTGATGGAAAAAGAGAACAGAGAGCTGATCAGCAACATTTCCCATGACCTGAAAACCCCGATCACAGCGGTAAAAGGCTATGTGGAAGGAATTATGGACGGCGTAGCAGACACTCCGGAGAAAATGGACCGCTACGTCCGCACTATTTACAATAAGACCAACGAGATGGATCATCTGATCAATGAGCTGACCTTTTATTCCAAAATCGATACCAACCGTATCCCTTACACCTTCAGTAAGCTGAATGTAGAAGATTATTTTGCAGACTGTGCAGAAGAGGTGGGGCTGGAGCTGGAAACCAGAGGAATTGAGCTGGTTTACGCCAACTATGTGGAGAAAGACGTTATGGTAATCGCAGACGGCGAACAGATTCGCCGTGTTATCCATAACATTATCAGCAATGCCATCAAATATATGGACAAGCCCAAAGGAATCATCCAGATCCGTATTAAAGATGTGGGTGATTTTATCCAGATCGAGATCGAGGACAATGGAAAAGGCATTGGCCCAAAAGACCTGCCTTACATTTTCGACCGTTTTTACCGTACTGATGTTTCACGAAATTCTTCCAAAGGCGGAAGCGGAATCGGTCTTTCCATTGTGAAAAAAATTCTGGAAGACCATGGCGGCAAGGTATGGGCCACAAGCCGTCTGGGAATCGGCACGATCATGTATTTTGTACTTAGAAAATACCAGGAGGTACCAATGAAATGAGCAGAATTCTGATCATTGAAGATGAAGAAGCGATTGCAGAGCTTGAGAAAGATTATCTGGAGCTCTCTGGATTTGAAGTGATTATTTGCAATAGAGGCGATCTGGGACTGGAGAAGGCGCTGAAGGAAGAGTTTGACCTGATCATTCTGGATCTGATGCTGCCGGAGGTGGATGGATTTGAGATCTGCCGCCAGGTAAGAGAAGCCAAAAACACCCCGATCATCATGGTTTCCGCCAAGAAAGACGATATTGACAAGATCCGCGGCCTTGGACTTGGTGCAGATGATTATATGACCAAGCCATTCAGCCCAAGTGAGCTTGTGGCCAGAGTGAAGGCACATATGGATCGTTATAACCGTCTGATCGGTTCTACAACCCAGAAGAACGATATTATTGAGATCCGCGGAATCAAGATTGACAAGACCGCCCGCCGTGTATGGGTGAATGGCGAAGAGAAGACTTTTACCACCAAGGAATTTGACCTGCTTACCTTCCTGGCTCAGAATCCAAACAGGGTATTTACCAAAGAGGAGCTTTTCCGGGAAATCTGGGATATGGAATCTGTAGGGGATATCGCCACAGTTACAGTCCACATTAAGAAGATCCGTGAGAAAATTGAGTATAATAATGCCAAGCCGCAGTATATTGAGACCATCTGGGGCGTGGGATATCGGTTTAAAGTGTAATTCGTAAATCAAAAAGCCAATTTTCCTTGTATTTTCGCATCAGCAACGAGCCAAAGAAGCCTGTTAACAGGCGGATTTGGCGACTGCCGCGACTGCCGGACTTGTCCGGCTGTAAGCCATTCTTTAGCCTTTAAAGAGTGGCTTTTTTCTTTAAAAACTACCAAAAAAACTACCAAAATCGAAAAATATGTCGCGAACGCGTCAGGATGGAGGAAAAGTAGCTTTATGAAGAAAGAATTGTACAAGGAGACCGGATACCCGGGAATTAAGCAGAGAATCAGCGATAACATGTACATCGTGACGATTGATCTGGGACGTCAGCTTCGTTTGAATAAGAAAACAGGGCTGATGGAAATGAAGCAGGCAAAAACTACCAAACACGTAACCACGTTAAAAGAGGCGAAAGCACTTCTGGGAAAAAATAACAAGGAGAAAAAGGAAAGAAAAGTGACAGAAGTGGCTGAAAAAGTGCCCTTCATTCGTGCCCTTGCAGAATATACTGCACATTACAAGGAGAACTGGTCGGATTCCTATATGATGCAAAAACAGTCACAGGCAAAAAGGATGCAGACCTATTTCGGAAATCGTGATGTAAAAAGCATTGATACATTGGATATCGAGGAATTCTTCAAGTGGTGCAGAAGCCCACAACCGGGATTCCCACAGCCACTTAGTAATAACAGCATTCAGAAAATCAGAACACATTTGTATGATCTATGGAAGTATATGAAGAAGAATCAGAAAAAGTATGGAATTCGAGAGAATGTTGTTCTGGATGCTGAGGTCGGAGATATCAAAAAGTTTGAAGCAACGATACTGAACGCAGAACAGGTCAATTATATGATTCAGTATGCAATCAACAATGAAAAAGATTACTCTACATTGGCATTGATAGGTCTCCCGCTTCTCAGTGGACTGCGCCGGGGAGAATTATGTGGTGTGAAATGGAAGAACATTGATTTTGAAAAACGACTGATTGATGTGGAATATCAGAGATGTCAGATTTCCACAGGCAGTCTGGAGAAAGTGCCGAAGGGCGGGAAAGACGATGGTAATTCCAGAGAAGAGCGTAAACAGAGATATGCGGCACTTCCGGATTCTCTGGCAATTCTTCTTGGCTACATCAAGGATCAGCAGGCAATCTATCTCAGACGCGAGGTTACTCCCGAGGACTATATTTACATGACAAAAGTAAATCTGGTGAATGGATATCTGCCACATCCGGGAAAGCTTAGCAGAAAGTTTTCTGAGTTTCAAAATAGGATGAATAAGGTTCGTGAAAAGGCAGGGTTGGAACCAATTCCCCAGGTGAGACTGCATGATCTGAGGCATACTTTTATCAGTTTGTGTTTAAATGGTGGAGTTAATCAGTTTCAGGTTTCCGCAAACTGCGGACATACCTTTTCCGGAAAAGGGAATTCCATTACAGTATCAGTGTACTGGCATGATGACAACAACAGAGAAGATATAATCGCTTTCATTGATAAGATGATTACAGCGAAGCTGGAAATTCTGGATATGAGTGAATACTGATTATTATTTGAAATCCCAGATGCTAAGGTGTCTGGGATTTTTTAAATTTCTAAAAAACTTTTGAGATGTTCCTTTATTTTTACCATTTTCTTTGTCTTTAAAAGGTGAAGGAACTAATATCAATTCACCAAAAGGAGCAATCAGAAAATGAAAAAAGATACGTACGTCGATACTGGAACACCAGGAATTAAACAGAACGTAATCACTAAAAAGTATGTGGTAAGTCTTGATTTTGGACGCCAGCTACGTATGAACAAGAAAACAGGAAGAATGGAAATGAAGCAGATCAAGACAACCAGAACTGTGAGTACCATGAAGGAAGCAAAAGCAATTCAGGGAAAAAATAATGCGTTAAAGAAAACTAGGAGAACAACCGGTATTACGAGAAAGATTGCATTTGACCAAGTGCTGGATGAATATACGGAATACTATAAAAGTACATGGTCTGATTCCTACATGATGCAGAAACAATCGCAGGCGAAGAGGATGAAAGCATATTTCAGTGATCGAGATGTTCGCACCATTGATACACTTGACATCGAAAAATTCTTTGCATGGTGTAAAGAAAGTCAGCCGGGGTTTGAATATCCTTTAAGCAATAACAGCGTTCAGAAAATCAGAACACATTTGAAAGATTTCTGGAGATATATGAAAAAGAATCAGAACAGGTATGGTATTACGGAGAATGTTGTTCTTGATGCAGATTATGGAGAAGTGCAGGTATTCAAGGGCAATATTCTGAATGCTGAACAAGTCAATTATATGCTTCAGTTTGCGATAAATTATGAGGCAGATTATTCTGTGTGGAGCATGATTGGATTCACAGTCCTGACTGGTATGAGACGAGGTGAACTTTGCGGAATCAAGTGGAGAAATATTGATTTTGAAAACAGGTTGATTGATGTTGAATATCAGAGATGCCAGATTTCTACCGGTAGTATTGAGAAAGTACCGAAAAAAGGAAATGATGATGGACATACCAGAGAAGAGCGGAAGCAGAGATATGCAGCATTGCCAGATATCCTGGTTCAGATGTTGGAACATATCAAAGCACAGCAGGAAGAATATCTGCAGCGTTCCGTGAAACCGGATGATTATATTTATATGACAAAAGAAAATCTGGTTAGAGGATATCTTCCTCACCCGGGAAAAGTCAGCCGGAGATTTTCAGAATTTCTAAACCGTGTGAATAAAGCCAGAGGAAAAGATGGACTGGAACCATTGCCATATGTCCGACTCCATGATATGCGTCATACGTTCATTAGTCTTTGCCTGAATGGAGGAGTAAACAGGTTTCAGGTATCTGCAAATTGTGGACACACATATTCAGGAGAGGATAATAATACAACTGTTTCTACATACTGGCATGATGATGGTAACAGGTCGGAAATCATTGGTTTAATAAATCAAATTATTCAAGTGAATATAGAATAGCAAGTATAAGAGCAGCCCCTGTAAAATCTCTCAAGCGAATTACAGGGGATTTTTTGTGTGAGATGTGACGCTTTTGGCATCCGGAGACCTTGTAGAATAAGGCTTTGTGGGCACGAAAATGAAGAAGATGATATATTTGTCCAGAAAGTTGGAAATGAGGGGTGAAAGCGTCACATTTTCTTGGAGAAACGAGAATGAAGGGCAATGCTTTTGGGTATCGAAATCAGCACAGAATAAAGGAGGTGTGATGGCTGTTGTTGAGCAAAGAGACAAACGTTCCAGTCCTTAATAAATTAATTGGGAAAGTGTTATCCTCTTTATAAAAGAAAAGTTGGCAAGTGCGAACAATATCATTGCTTGATTTTATATTTGTAGGTATAAGTGCAGCACTACTGATCCTGAAAGTGGATGGTTTCGCAAAGGGGAGTACAAGAATGTATTTGCCTACGCAATAGAAACTGCCTGTGATAAGAATGGCTAGATTCTTGGTTATACAATCAACCCGGGGAATCAGCATGACAGTAGAACTTTTAAGGGGCTGTATGATAAGATCAAGGATATCGGCATAGAAACACTGGTTGCAGATGCAGGATATAAAACTCCGGCGATTGCAAAGCTTTTGATAGATGATGGGATAAAACCTCTCTTACCTTACAAAAGACCAATGACCAAAGAGGGATTCTTCAAGAAATATGAGTATGTGTATGATGAGTATTATGATTGTTATATCTTTCCCAACAATCAGGTGCTGACATATCGTACAACAAACAGGGATGGAAATGAAAGTCGGGCTTACGTTTGCGTGTATGAACTTGAAAAAGTTAGCAAAGATAAAGGTAAAATGGGGATTGCTGGAAACGAGAAAACTACACAAAAATACAATTTTGGATGCAATTCGTTTGATAAAAGAAATATGGCTCTGGGATTTATATCCCAGAGCCGCTTTGTCTACAGTCTGACATGGCCTGCCGTTGTCAGCCATGTTATTATTCGGTTTCAGTTTCAGTTTCTTCTTCGGATGCTGTCGCACTGAAAGAGCACACAATGTTCTGCGCAATCGGAGCAAAATCACTGTCATCCTCAGGAGCTCCGAGAGTTACGTTGTAAACACCACCCTGATCACCCAGAGTCACGATTCCCATAGTCTGGATACCTTCACTGGCTACAGAATAGGTAACGACCGGAATTTCATTGATGTACATGTAGCTTACTTCTTCAAATCCCTGATCGGTGTAATATGATGCCAGTTCATCCAGAGTGGAAAGCTCGCTCGGCGAATAAGAGATTGCTACGGACTGAGTCTGCTCTTCATTTGCTGCCTGGAAATATATGCAGTTTTCAGGAGCTTCCTCGTTCAGATCTGCATTGACCAGAACATCCCAGTTACTGGGGAGATAGAGATCAAATACATCAAAAGCGGAAATCCATGTTCCCTCATAAACCGTTTCGTCAATCATGGTGGAATCTAAGGATTCTATCTCTTCGCTGCCTTCTTCCATAACCTCTGTTTCTTCAGCAGCCTCTTCTGCCAGTGCCATAACAGGGCATCCGACAAGCATCACGCCGGTCATCATCAGTGCTAAAATTCTTTTTTTCATTGCATTAATCTCCTTTTCCTGTATGTAGTATAATTTTTTTATGTTCCTCATTATACCAACTTATAGAATAAATGGAACTGACCGAAAGTACAGTCTTGGAATAAAAACACGATAAACTGGACTTTTGTACAGTTACTATTTGAAAAAAATCAGTTTATAATAGAATCAGCTATATGGGACAGTATGTTTGGTCAACGGAGGGAAAAATGTGTGTCAAAAAAAGCGGATAGAATTTATGTAATGCCTGAGGCCGCAAAGAAAAAAATGCAGCAGGCGAAAAAGAAAAGGCAGACGGTTTATATCTATGGTGCGACATGTTATGGAAAAACAGAATTTGTAAAGCAATTTTTGAAATTTCGTAATTATGTGTATTTTTCGTGTCAGGACTATGCCAAGATTTTGGATGAAGGGGTTTCCTGGGGAAAAAACTGTGATATTCTTGTCATTGATGATATTCAGGCGGCCTATGGAGACAGGGTAAGACAGAAAATCTGTGAATTGATTTTGGCAGAGAATGTATGGTTGATTTTGATTGGAAGGAGTCCGGTACCATTCTGGATACTGGAATCGTATTTCAAAACGAATATGATGATTATTTCTGAGGATGATATGCGATTGAGAAAATCGGAAATCCGTGAGATGGGACTCAGGCATGGCCTGGAGCTGACAGAAGAAGAATTGGCTTACTCAGAAAAGTATTCGGAAGGGAATGGGTTTGTAGTTCTCCAGACGATGCAGCAGGTACTTGAGGGATATAAAATAGGGCCTGAGTTAACCAGCAGAAATACCGAATTAATGTCAGCTTATATTGAGAAAAATCTTCTTCCCGTCTGGGATAAAGAGGTACTGGATTTTCTGGTTAAAGTAAGCGTAGTTGAGGAGTTTGATCTGGAGCTGGCTGAATTTATCACCGGAAATCCAAGAGTTTGCTCACTTATTGAAAAGAGCAGAGAAACCGGAAATTTTCTATTTCAACATCAGGGTATTTATTACATCAGGCCGACACTGCTGATTTCCCTACGCAGTTATGCAGCAAAAGAATATGGGCGGGAGTGGATCAAAGAACTTCAATATAATGCAGGACTCTATTATGAAATTCACGACAGGCTTTTAGAAGCTCTGAGAATGTACGAGCGAAGCGGAAACGAAAAAAAAATCCGTGATATACTGCTGCGCAATGCAAGACAGAACCCGGCGGCAGGATTTTATTTTGAACTCCGGAACTATTATCTGCGGCTTACTGAAGAAGAGGTGGAAGGTGAACCAGAACTTATGGGGGCTCTCAGTATGCTTTATTCCCTCCTGATGCAGCCGGAGGAAAGTGAATACTGGTATCATAAGCTTGAAAATTATTCAAAAATGGAAAAAGGGATAGCACGACGAAATGCGGAGGCAAGACTGGCTTATTTGACAGTAGCGCTTCCACACAGAGGCATCAAAGGTTTGACAGAGATTCTGGTAAGTATGGCAAAGCTTATTCTATCCTGCGACCTGGCCATACCTGAGTTTTCACTTACCAGCAATCTGCCCAGCGTTATGAATGGAGGGAAGGATTTTTCCGAGTGGAGCAAGCGTGACAGAGAGCTGGCGGCGACAATCGGCAAACCAGTCACCTTTGTACTTGGAAAATATGGAAAAGGACTGGTAAATGAAGCGCTCGGTGAGAGCTTTTTTGAGAAGGGCGAAAACAATTTCGAAACCCTTAGACTGTTGTCCAAGGCACAGATAGAGGCTGAAAATGGTGGAAAAAAAGAGCTGACGTTTGCAATCATAGGGCTGCAAAGCCGACTGCATCTCGTTGGAGGCGATCTTGCCCTCGCACAGAAGCAACTGGACTCTTATGAAAGAAAACTGGATAAAGAAGATGCCAGACAGTTGTTTTTGAATTTGCAGGCTTTTCGATGCAGACTGCATTTTTATGAAAATAATCAGGCTGCAATTCAGGAATGGATAAAAGAGGCACCAGATGAAAACGAAACTTTTTTTATTATGGAGCGATACCGGTATCTGACTAAGGTGCGTTATTATATCTTGCGGGCAGAATATATAAAAGGCCTCTCATTGCTGGAACGACTGCAGTATTACGCAGAGCAGTACGACAGGCCGTACCTGTCCATGGAAGTGGACATTCTGGAAAGTATCATATTGGACCGGATGGGAGAGGAATGGCAGGAATTGTTTCTGAAACTGTTAAAAAAAGCAGGTGAGTACGGTTTTGTCAGAATCATCTCTCAGGAGGGGGCTGCCGTATTTCCTCTTCTGAAAAAAATACGGGTAAATTACAGTCCGGAAACCAGGAAAGAGAAGGAATGGTGGAAGAAGGTTTATACGGAGACGGAAAAGATTGCAAACTATTATCCGGGTTATCTGAATGCAGAAAATGCCGCAATAAAAGACTTCAGCGAACATGCGATCCGTATTCTGCAGCTACAGGCCGAGGGAATGACTATCCGGCAGATCGCCCAGACTATAGGGCTGGCGGAAACAACGATAAAATACCATGCGGCGGAGAATTACCGGAAACTGAATGTAAAAGGAAAAACGGATGCCGTGCAGAAAGCCAAAAGTCTGAAAATAATATGAGATAGTATTTAAGAGGTAGATTATGAAAAACAGAAAAACAAATTTGGTACTGTGCATATGTATGGTGAGCATGATAATAATTACCCTTTTTTCATTTGAAATAGTGGATGCTTCAGAGGAAAGCTGGGCAATCTACTGGTATCTGTGCGGCAGTGATCTGGAAAGTGATTATGGTGCTGCGACGGCAGATCTGATGGAACTGCTGGAAGTTGACCTGCCGGAAAATGTGACTGTAGTGATTGAAACAGGCGGTGCATATAGCTGGCAGAATGAGATAGTGGAAGCCGGATATCTGGAACGCTATGTATATACACAAGAAGGATTCTGGTGTGCGGCGCAGGAAGAATCAGCAAGTATGGGAGATGCCGAGACTCTGTCAGATTTTCTGAAGTTCTGCCATGATAACTATCCTGCCGACCATGAGGCGGTGATTTTTTGGGATCATGGAGGAGGAAGCGTACAGGGTGCAGTTTTTGATGAAATGTATGATTATGATTCCCTGACACTGGATGAGTTTCATGAAGCCTTTGCTCAGGTATATGATCTTTCAGAACAAAATCCCCCTTTGGAACTGGTTGGTTTTGATGCCTGCCTGATGGCTACGATTGACACGGCGGGAAGATTTACGGATGTTGCACGTTATCTGGTGGCAAGTGAAGAAATGGAGCCTGGCTGTGGATGGAATTATTCCGGATGGATGGGAGCACTGGCATCTGACACAGCAATGGATGGTTCCCGGCTTGGGACTGTGATCTGTGATTCCTATCTGGAGGGCTGCATAGAAGAAGGTGTAGGGGATGAGGTCACACTTTCGCTGATTGATTTGTCACTTGTTCCGAATCTGATCGAGATGTATGAAAGGATTGGACAGGAGGCTATCGAACACCAATATGAAGATGCAGCTTTTTATATGGAGTTCAGCAGAGCTGCCATGCAGGCTGAGAACTATGGAGGCAATACGGATTCATCAGGATATGCGAATTTAGTGGATCTGGGAGATCTGATCCGGCAGAATTCACACAATCTGCCCCAATATTCAGAAGAATTGCTGAACGCACTTGAGAGCTGTGTCCTTTATAAAATAAATGGTCCATATAAGAGGGAATCCTCAGGACTCTCGTGTTATTTTTCTTATAACAGTGATGAAGAGGAACTGGAGCAGTATGCAATGCAGTGTGTCAGCTCCTCATTTATCGAGTTTTACGAATATTGCCTGACAGGAGAGGTTACGGAGAGTTTTCAGGAATATCTGGAATCCGGGAACTATACAATAGCCGATTTAGAGGAAGTTCCTGTATTTGAATTTGCTGATATGGATGAAATTCCTGTATATATCGATGAGAATGGATATGCTGCCATTGAACTGGACGAGAATACGGTCAATGCGCTGATTGGAGTTTACTTCCAGCTGGCATATATGGATGAAGAAGATGATATTGCAATCTGGCTGGGCAGTGATAATGATCTGGATGTGGATTGGGAAAATGGAATATTCCGCGACAATTTTCGGGATGTATGGGGAGCCATAGACGGTCACCTGTGTTATATGGAAATTGTTTATGAAGGGGAGGATTACAACCTGTATCTGGTTCCGGTGCTGCTAAATGGCACAGAATATCAGCTTCATGTTGTTTATGATTATCTTGAAAATAAATATGAGATATTAGGTGCCAGAAGGGGACTGGATGACAATGGTATGTCAGACCGTAATCTGGTGAAACTGAGACCGGGAGATCAACTGACTACTTTGCTCTATGTGTCTGACATATCCGGCGATGATGAATTTGAATTATTTGAAGCTGAGGAGTTTGAAGTGACGGAAGATACCGGATTTGCGGAGGAAGATCTGGGAGACGGAAACTTTGCAATGATGTTTCAACTGACGGATTGCCGGGGAAATGACCTCTGGTCAGATGTGGCAGTTTTCAATGTTGAAGACGGATACATATATGTGGAAGAGTAGATGAAATTTCAGGTGACAGATTGGTTCTGTTTGTGTGTCATAGAGAGAGAATCATAAGAAATGACTACGAAAGAGGGAGATTTTGTGAATACGCATACACAGGCAGCGTCTCAGATGACGGAGGAACCAATATGGAAGAGAATCTTATTCTTTGCGCTGCCGCTGATGGTGGGAAATCTGTTTCAGCAGCTTTACAATACGGTAGACAATATTGGGGTTGGGAATCTTGGAGGAAAGGAAGCTCTGGCTGTCGTCGGTACAGTGGATCCAGTGATCAATACATTTATCGGATTTTTCCTGGGCATGTCTGCAGAAGCAGGTGTGGTCATTTTCCAGTATTATGGAGCAAAGGATGAGAAAAAAGTTAGCCGCATTCTTTCGGGTGTCAGGCACTTTGTAACTCATCAGAAAAAAGATTATTCTTTCATATACAGATACGGGGGAGATTTTTTCTGAACTCGTCGATGATTGTGAAGCGTGAATGCAATCAAAATGGAATTTAGTCGAGTAAATTATTTATGACAAAACAAGACCGTCATTGTTTGTAGAAATTGAGGAGATTACTATCAAGGTCTGACAGTGCTCGCATTGTCAGTTAAGACCGATGGAAAAATATACGGAACGACAGATGGACGCTTTTTGAAGCGTTTAGGAAAAAACTCGAAACCATTTTTCCCAGATGAAATGAGCAATCGATTCTATGGAGAACATATTTCGGATTTCTCTTCAAAGATTGTGGCAGACAGCACCTTGGAAGATGTAAATCTTCTGGAAGTATATTCGTTGAAGGAGAAACTCAGGGTTCGTGATCCAAAATCAACACTTCCGGATTCTGAAGATTTTGCATTTTTGAGAGATTTAGGACTGATAAAAACAGATGGAGAAATTGAAAAGCTGACAGTTGCTGGACTGTTATTCGTAGGAAAACAGTCATCCATAAGCAGATTGCTGCCATCAGCAGAAGTGATTTATTTACATTACAGTGCAGATAACCTGGAAGAATATGATGCACGATTGGATATGCGTCAGCCGATTGTATCAGTCTTGGATCGACTTACGGAAATTATACAAAACGATAACCGGATTTTGAATGTTCAGATTGGACTGTTCCGGTTGGAGATAGCGGATTTTTCGGAAAAAGTATTTCAGGAAGCATTGTTAAATGCGATGTCTCACAGGGACTATCAGAGTATGAGTGCTGTATATGTAAAGCATTATCCGGATAAAATTGTGATCGAGAATCCAGGTGGATTTTTGGACGGTATCACGGAAAAGAATATCATTACACATCCATCAGCTCCTCGTAACAAGCTAATTGCCGAGACGTTACAGCATTTAAAATATGTGCAGCGCACCGGACAGGGCGTGGATATTATTTATCGGGAAATGGTATCTATGGGAAAACCATATCCGGAATATCATGTGTTTAGCGATGCTGTTTCTTTGACATTGCGTAGTTCGGTTGAAGATATGTCTTTTGTAAAGTTTGTTGTTGCCGAGCAAGAGAAAAAGCAGATTATTTTATCATTAGCGGAGTTAATGATCCTGAGATATGTAACAAAAAATAAGCAAATTAAGTTGTCTGATGCAAAAGACCTGGTACAGCTATCCTTAGAAGATACAAGGAAATGTTGCCTTAATCTGGTAAAACTGGGATTGATAGAAACTGTTGGTAAGGAATATATGCTGACGGCCAGAGTTTATGAAATGGTCAAATCAGATGTACAATATACGCGTGATAAGGTTGTCCAGTATATAAAGGCAGAACAGCAGGCCAGAGCAACAATTGATAAAATGCGAAAAGAAAATATTATCGATATGATCGGTAAAGGAAAATCTTCAAAATATGTTCTTGTTAAGTCATGATACGAGTGTTCACTCGGAAAAACTCGAAAAGCACTCGAAAAAACTCGTATATTTCAATATTGTATGAAGTTCCCAGATGATGGGGAATTTATCCGGCGGTGCACCTGAGGGTGTGCCGCTATTATTTTTAACGGATGAATATTTTTCAAAATTTCCTTTATTTTTGGAAAAAACTTTGTCCTTAGAATATGAAGGGATTGTTTAGTAGAGCAAGGACAGCCAGTGGTGCCCCATCTGACGAAAACAGAACCGGATCCCTGACCAATTCTGAAAAAAATGAAAGGAAAAAATTATGGAAAACAGAAAAAGAAATATTCAGATGCGCTTCTGGGTTACATCAGAAGAAAAGAAGTTGATCCGTAGAAAAATGTACATGGCAAAGACAAATAATATGGGTGCGTATCTCAGAAAAATGGCAATTGATGGTATCGTTGCGAATGTTGATATGACATACCAAAAAGAAATGTTTCAGGAGATGCACAAGATTGGTGTGAATGTAAATCAGCTTGCAAAAGTTGCAAATACGACTGGTGTAGCAACACCTGAAGATATAGTTGAGGTGAAAGGCATGTTGGATAATTTATGGCATATACTGAAACGTGATGCTCAGTGGATTAAAGAGCAATAGGTTTTGTAAGATTTTAGCCTGAATCTTACTTGCGATAACAGATTCTGTTCCAGATCTGTGCAAAAAACAGAAGGGAGCATTTCATAATGTCTGTCTTTCCTTGCGCAGGGAAGACAATGGAATTACAAAAAATAGTAAGCGCCAAATATTCCTGCGGATTTTCTAATCTTCTGGATTCCTCTATAATTGTAGATGAAAGATATTTAGACTATTTCACTACAATCATGGAGGATAGGTTATGGCAACTACTCGCAAAGCCCGTGTTCCGATGGCGGAACAGATCAGGCTTATCAATGAATGCCGCCAAAGCGGTATGACAGATGCTGACTGGTGCCGT
>NZ_JBQKLL010000045.1:0-25470 GCF_052116245.1 Blautia sp. Sow4_E7 | reverse complement strand
CTTTCAGACCGTATCTAAAGTTGTTTGTTTCTGTCGTTCTGTTCAAGCGACTTGATTACTTTACCATAAGTTCAGTCGATTATCAACAGTTAATTTGAATTTTCTGAAAACTTTTTTATTTTTCAGTATTTCAGAAGCAATTCCTTGTGACAGCTTGTTTACTATACCACCGCCGCAGGGAATCGTCAAGCACTTTTTTACAAAATTTACAATAATTCCCCATATTTTTCACAGCAACCTCCAAATTGATGTCCAATGATAAACTCGATTAGAAAAATCCTGTTATAACAAACATACCATAATATACAGCAAATATATTTTCTTTCATTTTTTATAAAATGAATCAAATTATTTCCATGATGGTAGAATTTCTGTCACTGTACCGTTAGAACTTTTCCCATAAACAGCACTTCCTCATTTGCACTGTCGTAGATCAGAAATGCAAATGGCCGTGTCAGCTCAACATCTTTTATAATCGGATCCGTATCCATTGCAGACATGCACTCCATTGTCACTGCAGTCACAGCGGCAGCTTTAGTTCCATTTTCGTCTAGTTCCAGCTTTGTTTTCTGTAAAACAGAACTGACATGAACCGCTTTATCTGCAATGCCTGAAAAATCAGCATCGTACGAAAAAACATTTTCAAGTCCTATTCTGCTGAGGATATCACTTAACTCAGCGGTTGTTTCAAAATTCAACTTAGGCATTTTACAGTTAACTTCATCGTATTCCGATTCTGATTTCAGAAGCCCTTCAATATCCAGCTCATCAAGAGTAAAATCTTCTTCTGCTTTCGGCAAAATTCCAATGAAGCTCAGATTATTTGCATAGTATTTTTCAAATGCTGTTGCCGCGTCATTTTCATAGTAATTATCACCGATGCTTGTCATGTACTTTGTTTCTTCGTTATCGCCGAATTTTTCTTTTTCGTCAGAAACATCCCATGGATCCTGGGACCATCCAGATTCGAAATACAATGAATTGGTGAGACACAATTCACTGTTTTCATTAAGCATGTCAGGTTTCATAATTTCCGGAATCAGCCCCTCTGTATTTTCATTGCACCATGCATTAATAGTGTTGCATGTGTTTTCTTTATCAGAAAAATCAAGAATTTCTGCCTTTGCTTCAAAATTATCTTCTGCATTTTTTTGAAATTGGTCCTGCAGAGTCAGTCCCTGATTTACCCATAGGGCATCTGCAATTTTTAACTTCGATGTATAACCGTAATTTTCGTCTTCTGTATTATAGCTCTTAATTACATTCATATACTTTCTGGCATATGCTGCAAAATCATCGGTTCCTAAATATTCATTTAATGCGTTTTTTGTTTCACCCTCGGCGCCTTCTGCAATCATGCCAAGGGCGAAGTTAAGGCTTGTGGGGCTGAACATTACATTGGAATCCTGGTTTTCTTTGGCTATTTCATCTGTGAGGTTAATAGAATTCTGCAGATTAACTGATTTATCAAGATCAACGTTCTTTTCAACTGCATTTGATTCTGCCTGACTGGCTGCGGCAGCATATACATGGATTGGAGGAGCCATTGTTGTTATGAACGTCAGTGCTCCGGCAAAAAGTTTTATTTTATTCATGTATACCCTCCTTGTACGGTCGATGAAGTCCTTTTTGCAAAGGTTTTCTGCAGGTTTTTGTTTTATTCTAACATATTTGTTTCTTCTTTCTGTTATATTAATTTTCATTTAGTATAAGCGAATTTCCGTATTTACAAGCAATTCTCCCTCATATTGTAGTTTAGCAGAGAAAAAACGTTTTTCCTCTGAAAGAAGCAGGTTCAGAAAAACTTTATCACCTTCCCATGTAGGAAGCTCTGGCACTACTTTCTTATCAACCCAGCATAGCTCGCCTTCATTGCATTCAATCAGTTCTCCGGTATATCCATTGGCTGTAAATACACACATAAGCTCAGATTCACATTCACTGTTTATAAAGGTTACCAGACCACGAAATTTGTAGGAAGTAAGTGTGAGTCCTGTTTCTTCTTTTACTTCACGCAGAAGACATTCTTCAGGGGATTCCTGATCTTCTGTATGTCCACCTACACCAATCCATTTGCCTTTATTTATGTCATTTTGCTTTTTTACTCTGTGAAGCATCAGATATTTGCCATCGTTTTCGATATAGCATAAAGTAGTTATCGTCATTTATTCTCCTTCCCGCAGGCACTGCTTTTTTCTGTAAAATATAAAACAGGGGCGATGCATATCAGTTTTATACATGTCCCTGTTTACTGTTTTAAATGATTAATTTCAGATTTCGCGTGTAGCTTCTTTCAGCCATTCTTTTTCCTCTTCTTCCAGATATGGAGAAATCTTTTTATATACCTGTGCATGATAATTATTAAGAAGCGCCCGTTCCTGCATGGTCATCAGTTCCGGAACAACAGCATCCAGATCAAACGGTACCATAGTCAGATGTTCAAAGCACATAAACTGACCAAATGAGGTTTTCTCTGCTTTTTTGCATACAAGCAGGTTTTCGTGGCGGATTCCATATTGGTTTTCCACATAGTATCCAGGCTCATCCGATGTGATCATACCCTCTTCCAATACTGCATTATCTCCCTGAATAATTCTCCAGCGAAAGCTGTTTGGTCCTTCATGAACATTCAGAAGATAACCAACTCCATGTCCCGTTCCATGATTAAAATCCTGTCCCATTTCCCATAACGGACCACGCGCCAGATAATCCAGATTTACACCAGTACAGCCATAACGGAATTTGGCATTTCCAAGGTTCAGCATGCCACGTAAAACAGCGGTAAAATATTTCTTCTGCTCGTCATTCACAGAGCCCATAACAATTGTGCGGGTGGTATCTGTAGTACCTTCGTAATAGTGTCCGCCTGTGTCTGCCAGAAGGAAATTGCCAGGCTCAATGGCAATATCTGTCTCTGGTGTTGCAGAATAATGGTTGATGGCAGCATGAATGCCATAAGAAATAATGGGGTCAAAGCTGTTATCGATAAAGTTCTCCTGCTGGGCACGGAAGCTGTACAGCTTCTCTCCTGCGCTTAACTCTGTCATTGGAATTTTTCCTACATTTTTCTTTAGCCAGCAGATGAATTTAGTAAGCGCAACTCCATCTTTGATATGAGCGATACGTTCATTTTCTACTTCTACTGGATTTTTAATTGATTTCGGAAGAAAAGTCAGGTTGGCTTCATCCAGAATCGTTACTTCCTTCGGAATACTGTTTACCAGACGACAGTTGGCTTTCTTTTTACAAAGAAGAACTGTCATGTCTTTCTCAAATGTTTTTACATATTCATAAATGCTGTCATAGGGCAGAATGGTTACGCCATCCTTAGATAATGCGTCCAGAATTGAAGCCGAAAATGCTTTTTCATTTGCAAACAGCCTGATTTCTGTTTTGGTCATGACCAAATAAGAGAGAACAACCGGACAGCAATGTACATCGCCGCCACGAATATTCAGCAGCCATGCAATGTCATCCAGAGAAGTCAGTACAAATCCATCTGCACCTTTCTCTTCCATTGATTTACGGATTCTTGCACATTTGTCAGCACGGGATTCGCCTGCCCATTTTACATCCAGTTCCATAACCGGTTCACAGGAAAGTGCCGGACGATCTTTCCAGATTTCTCCTACCAGATCAGAATCTGTCTGAAGAGCAGCTCCTTTTTTTGCAAGAAGTTCGACCAGTTCATCTGCTTCTTTGGCGCTGACGGTTCTTCCGTCAAAACCAAGACACATTCCCTCGCCTAATTTTTCTTCCAGAAACTGGTGCACAGTGGGAACATCTGGTTCTCCCATTTTAAAAAGCTCTACACCCGTTCCCTCCAGCTGTGCCGCCGCCTGGATAAAATATCTTCCATCTGTCCACAATCCAGCCATATCCTGCATGATGACTGCTCTGCCAGCAGATCCGGTAAAACCTGTAATATATTTTCTGCACTTAAAGTATTCTCCTACATATTCAGATGCATGAAAATCATCTGTGGGAACAAGATAAGCATCTATTTTCTTCTCTGCCATTACTTCCCGAAGTGCGGTGATTCGTTCTTTAACTGTCATAAAACTGACTCCTTCCAGTGAATTTTGTCTATTCCTATTATAATATCCACAGTATCCTTTCGCAACCTGTTTAAGAAAAAACTCTTTTCTATTCCACAAAGACGTGATATACTTACTTTCGAAATGAATGATATGCAAAATAGGATTTTATGCGTCAAGTGTTCAGTGAATGGGGAGTTGTCACTGAAACGAAAAGCACGTCTTACGGTATATTATCCGCACCCGTTGCAAGCACTATAAGAGGGATATCTCATATTGTGTCAGAGCCTACCCGAAAGGGAATTTCTGCAAGATGCACGTTGCGATTTGTGGAAACGATTTTTAACAGGCTCAAGGGAATGTTTTCGACATACATTCTATCACAATTGGAGATATCCTTTTTTTGCGTATTAAACAGGCAGATATTCGAATTCGAAAATCCTTCCCCGGTTTTGTCAAAAAAGGATAGTCTCCGTAATCAAATACAAAGGAGGTTATTTTGAATGGTTGACAAACAAAAAGTAGAACAGGCCATCCGTCTGCTTCTGGAAGGAATCGGTGAGGATATTACCCGGGAGGGACTGATTGATACTCCCGACAGAATTGCACGTATGTGCGAGGAAATTTACGGTGGTCTTGATCAGGAAGCAGATCACCATTTACTGAAGCAGTTTCCAGTAGAAAATAATGAAATCGTATTGGAAAAAGATATTACTTTTTACTCTATGTGCGAACATCATCTGATGCCTTTTTATGGTAAGGCACACCTGGCTTATATTCCCGATGGAAAAGTCACAGGATTAAGCAAGCTGGCACGTACGGTAGAAGTTTACGCCAGAAGGCCGCAGATCCAGGAACGCCTCACGGTACAGATTGCGGACGCTCTGGAGCGTGCCCTCTCTCCGAAGGGAATTATGGTTATGCTGGAAGCAGAACACACCTGCATGACCATGCGAGGCGTTAAAAAGCCAGGCAGCAAAACAATTACAACTGTAACCCGCGGAGCTTTCAAAGAAGATAAGGAGCTGCAGAAAATGTTCCTTTCCATGGTCGGAAAATGAGCAGTTCTTTTTCTGAAACAAACCGTATTTCTTTAATCTGGCGCCATCCCCTTTATCAAAAACACTGTGAGAAAATACAGGAGCTTGAAAAAGATCGTATTTTCTGCCGACATACGCCTGAACACTTTCTGGATGTTGCCAGGCTGATGTATATTTATTCTCTGGAAGACAAGCTTAATCTGTCCAGGGAGATCATTTATGCCACTGCTCTTCTTCATGACATTGGCCGCGCGCAGCAATATCTGTTGGGTATTCCCCATGACATTGCAGGAGCCGAAATAGCCGGAAAGATTCTGACAGACCTGCACTTTACAGAGCAGGAAAAAAAAGAAATACTATCTGCGATCAGTCAGCACAGGAACGATTGTTCTGACCAAAAATTGTCAAACCTGCTATATAAAGCTGATAAAAAATCCAGAAATTGTTTTTCATGTTCAGCAGCCTCAGAATGTTACTGGCCTTCTGAGAAAAAAAATCTGACAATTGAATATTGAGTTTTCTAAAAAATCTAACAGAGAGGATGGTTTCTGTTTATGAAAATTGGAAATCGTTTTTTTGATACACAAAATCACACTTATATAATGGGAATTTTAAATATTACTCCTGATTCTTTTTCCGATGGTGGGAAATGGAATCATTTAGATGAAGCTTTGCGGCATACAGAAGCCATGATCGCGGATGGTGCGGATATTATCGATATCGGCGGGGAGTCTACGCGTCCCGGACACACGCCGGTCAGTGCGGAGGAAGAAGCTCAGAGAGTTTTACCCGTTATAGAAACAGTCAGAAAACGTTTTGACGTTCCCATTTCTGTAGATACCTTCAAAAGCAGCGTGGCAGAAAGCGCGATTCAGGCCGGCGCAGACCTGGTCAACGATATCTGGGGATTAAAATATGATTCTAAAATGGGAGCTGTAATTGCAAAATACGATGCTGCATGCTGTCTCATGCACAATAAGTCCAATACAGAATATAACAATTTTCTCATTGATATGCTTTCTGAAACACAGGAATGTGTCAACCTTGCAAGAAAAGCAGGGATCAAAGAAGATAAAATCATTCTCGACCCAGGGGTTGGATTTGGAAAAACATTTGAGATGAATCTGGAAACCATGAAGCATCTGGAGCTTTTCCAGAATCTGGGCTTTCCGGTTCTTCTTGGTACCTCACGCAAGTCGATGATCGGACTGGCACTTGATCTGCCTGTAGACCAGCGTGTAGAGGGAACACTGGCTACCAGTGTAATTGGTGTGATGAAGGGCTGTTCTTTTGTACGTGTTCATGATGTCAAGGAGAACAGACGCGTGATCCAGATGACAGAAGCAATTTGGGGTTGTAATTAAAATTCAAATTTTTCAAAATTGTAAATAGTCAACAGAAAGGAACAACTGTTATGGATGAAACCAGATTTGATAAAATAGAAATTAAAGAACTGGAAATTTTTGCCAACCATGGTGTTTATCCGGAAGAAAATGTACTTGGACAAAAATTTGTTATTTCTGCCACCCTCTTTACGCACACACGTCAGGCAGGGTTAACGGATGACCTGTCTTCTTCTATTAATTACGGAGAAGTCAGCCACATGATTACGGATTTTACCCAAAAACATACTTTTAAGCTTTTGGAAGCGCTTGCAGAAAATCTTGCAGAGATGCTGCTCGACTCTCTTTCCGGTCTGGAACAGATCACACTGAAAATTGAGAAGCCCTGGGCTCCTGTTGGTCTTCCACTGAAAACCGTATCTGTGGAAATCACAAGAAAATGGCATACTGCATACATTGCTTTTGGCTCTAATATGGGCGATAAAAAGCTGTTCATCGACAATGGGATACGTGGTTTGAAAAAAACAAAAGGATGCCGGATAGAGGCTGTTTCTGATTATCTTGTAACAGAACCTTATGGCGTTACCGATCAGGATGAATTTCTGAATGGAGTTTTGAAAATGCGCACCCTTCTTTCACCGGAAGAATTGCTGGAGCGTCTCCATCAGCTGGAACAGGAGGCGAACCGGGAACGTATTATTCACTGGGGGCCTCGTACTCTGGATCTGGATATTCTGTTTTATGATCAGGAAATCATTGATACTGCAGATCTTCACATTCCCCATCCGGATATGCAGAATCGTGAATTTGTGCTGGCTCCTATGAACCAGATTGCACCTTACCTCAGGCATCCTGTACTAAATCAGACAATTTCACAGCTTTTAAATACTCTTCTTTGCCGCTAAACGAACATGTCGCCTACCGGCGACATCACATATGAAAGTCAGCTGTTCCGCGCCTATGGCGCTCCCACTGCTGCCGACTGCATTCGTAATCCGTGCTATCACACCACCGTACGATTCCGTATACAGCGGTTCAACCAACTTAACAAATGACAATCTAACATTGGGGCTGCCGGAAACAGACAGCCCCTTGTGTAATAATTCGCATCTACTGTCAGAAAGTGAGACGCTGTCCGCAATATTCACAGTTGCACAGGCGGCCTTTTATTATCTGATTCTTTGCGCCGCAGCTGGGACAGGTAACTGTAATATAAATCTTCTCATTCACACGTCTGTTTGGTGCAGTGATCAATATATAATTTTCTTCTCTGTCAATCTGAATATTCCGAATATATCCTTTTGCAATCATTTTTTCCAGTTTTCTTACGGCATCTTTTCCCATCTCAGTCTCAAACTTCTCAAATGAGAGCGTACTCTGGGCATAAGATTCAAACCAACAGGCTATTTCTCTGGCTTTTTTCTTCTTCAATGCTTTCTGGATTTCCCGGAAAGTTGGATACAAAAATAACAATCCCAATATAATCTCCGTTGCTGCCATTCCCCAGCGTCCTTCACCAATATATTTCTCCGATGCGCCAATAGCTCCCAGAGTAAAAAGTATACAGAAAACGCAAAGAACCCATTTCAGTTTTCCTAACACTCCTGTTTTTTTATTCTTTTCTGTTAAAAAATCATTCATGTCTGCTTCCTCTTTCTCAAATTAATCGATCTCTGTTATATACTAAAGCCTGTTTGAAAAATCATTCCCGCAATCAGCACGCCCTGATGAATCTTCTGTCAGCCAGCTCCCAGCAAAAGCCACGCATCACCTAACGGATCGTAGTAATAAACCACATTATCTCCTGCTGCATAATATTTTTCTTTTGTAAAATGTTCCTCATGATCTGTCCCTATAACAAATACCGGACAATTTCTTTCTTCAATATACTCCTCCGTACCGGTATACCATAGGGACATTCCAAGACCAAGGTAATAACTAACCTCGTCTGTTTGCGCAATCAAGTCTCTGGCAATATTTATATCTAATGAAAAATCATACTCTGATTGATACTCCTCCCAATCATAATATATTGAAAAATCATAGCAGTAGGCTTCCGCTGCAAGGTGTCCATCCTTTAACGATACCATAGGATGGTATTGCGCACTCATATTCTGCTTCTGCACAGAAACCATCACATTAGAAAAAATCTCACTCATATTGCAGCGCAGGATAATGACTTCATTCTTTTGCCCCATATACCATGGATTGTTCAGATCTTCCAAATATTCCCCTTCTTCCGTAATCTGAGCCGGATAAATACTGATCTTACAATCCAGTCCTGGAACAATCGCATAGATTTCATAGCCTCCTGCATCAACAACAGTTCCATCCTGCAAAAAAGGATAAGCCGCAGCCAATTCTTCCTGCCTGGTATATTCAAGTATCTCTGATGTATCTGCAGTTTCATAAGTGTAGCCCAGAAATGCCATTCCAGCCTGGCATTCATTTTCTCTGATAATGTCTTGCAAAATTGCCAGATTCTCTTCTGCCCCAGAAGCTTGGGCAGATACTTCTCTCACACTTTCACCATAGTTACTAAAAGAAAACAGTACTGCACAAACACATGCAGCAACAGAAAATTTATTCATACTTTCAGCTCCTTCCTGTCAGAATATGCCTATGCCTTTCTATTTCAGTGTGGTTACAATCAATTTGCTTTCCAACGCAGCTGCTATCAGATCTTCCTTACAGCTATATCCTGCCTTGGCAATCATTTCCTGAAAATTCCACCTTACCCCAGAAGTCGAACAATCCATTTTCCTTGCAATCTCCGAATAGGACATCCCATGAATATACAAGCGCAGCATCTCCAGTTGTCTTGGACTGATATCACCGCTTGTGATCCAGTTAAGTTCCACCTTTGGCGTTATATCCGGAAATACACGCTCACCATTTAAGGTTCTGTCAATCACACTCCGTATATCCTCTTCACCGTGATCTTTATACCAGAGACTGTCCGCACATCCACTTTTTGCTCTTTCCAGCACCTTGGGATCAATCAGAGACGTAACAACCAATACCTTTGTATATGGGTACTTTTCCCTAATCATTTTTCCGGCGCTCAGCCCATCGTGATTATGAAATGTCTGTACATCCATGATCACAAGATCTATTACTGAATAATCACAGATTTTTACAGCTTCACGGGCATCCGAAATTGTCTGAACATGTCGAAATTCCGGATCCTGCATAAGAATATATTCAAAATACTTCTGCATGATCTTCTGATCTTCTACTATCAGTACACGTACCATCCAATCTCATCCTTTCTGTCAGCGGCATCTTCAATATCAGACAAAACTCAGGGACAAATGAAATTTGCATTATGCAGTTCATTGAATCGGCTGCTTTTCTCAGTGCAGACAAACCACCGCCTTCTTCCGCATTTTTTTCAGGCGCATCTCCATCATTGGTGATCCGGATGTTGTATACATTTGCATATTTGTCTATCTTCACAAAAACAACATTGCCGTGGGCATGTCTGGCACAGTTTGTCACACATTCACGGATTGCTCTGTCTGCCAGAACTCTGTAAGATGGATACAAAGGAAAGTTTCCGCTGATCTGAACCGAAATCCCAAGCTCCTCTGCATGTTTAATCGTATCCTCATACAGCTTTTCCATACTCTCTACGGCAGAACCGGTAAGAATATATACCAGATGCTTCAATGCAGACAATTGTTTATCCATTTTGTCCTGATTTTCTTTTCTCTCCAATATTCTGCGTATTGACAGAAGACTTCGCCCAAAATTGTCATGGACCTGCATTTTCATAGCAAGTGTTTCCTGCTCTCTGATTTTATCACCGATTTTTTCGTACATTACCTCCAGCTTATGATTCAGGATTTCCAGCTTTTCATTGTTTGCCCTGATCCTTTCACTATTATAATAAATTTCTGATACATTAACTGCTACTGTCTGCAGATATCCTGCACAATCTGGCTCCTGCAGACAATATTCCTGAAACATCCAGACAGAATCATCCGGAAAATAAAACACGTTACTGTCGTCGCTTAATCTGATAAGCCCTTCTGATACATTTTCATTGTCCATTGCTTTTCGCAATGTATCATAATCCTGCAGATAATCCCCCGTCATCATTCTGCACAATTCCTGCATCTTGGTATTACACAAAACAATCCTTCCAAGTGAATCCGAAAAGCATACTCCACATGGAACGTCATCCACAGCTTCATTCACAGACCAGTACGACAAGGAATGATTATATTTGTATCTCTCCTTCCAGATTGCCCAACAAAGATAAAATGTCAATACAACAATCCCTGCTGTTAAAATACTGGCCGGATAGTCCTGAAGCATTGGCTGATATGCACTTTCCCCAATACTATATCTATGCTCATTCATCAAAGAAACCATAAGAACAAAAGAAACCGCAAAAACAGTCGTTGCCGTTATCACTTTCTTTTTCCCGGAAAAGCAGGTGATTCTTAACAGAAAGAGAATAAGTTCCAGAATCAGGCAGATTTCCAGAAGAATCATCAGAAAATTCTGCATTGCTATGCTGCATTCTACAAAACTATTCATCTGCCGCCTCGCTTTCTGAATATGCTGCACCTAACAAACCATTCTTTTTCATCTTCCTGCTGCACTTTAAGTTCCGGTCTTTCTGACATTAAGCCGCGCAGATCTGCCTCGGATGCAATATGAACGGAAATCCGAAGATCATCCTCAATCTGCGACACACGATAAAACATAGACTGCATCACATCAAATAGCCGTTCTGCAAGCCATTCAAAGGTATCATAGCATTTTAGTATATCATCTGCATTCAGCTGAACATTTCCATTTTCCACATAATAGGCAGCCCGGATCTTGCATAATTTTAAACTGTCACAGGATTCTGCAAGACTTTGCCTGAGATCTTCCATGGTAAGCACATTTCCATCCGATGTATATTGTGTCAATACCAGATTTTTTCTGCGCTTCAAATATGTACCAATAACTACAATTTTACCGAGAAGCAGATCATATCGTTCCTTTGATTCCGTCCTTTCCAGTTCTTCCATCAACTGCGACAGCAATTCCAGCTGTCCGGCAGTCTGATTCTGTATCATGTTTAACAGCCGATTCTGTTCTTCTGTTTTTCTTCGCTCCGCTTCTTTCTCATAGGTTTTCTGCAGCAGTCTGTTTCTGGCTGTCAGTTCTTCCTGCTGTTCCCGAATATCCTGGTATTGATCCAGCAATATTGAAATATCTTCTGACCAAAACAGATGTCCTCCCCTTATGGGAATATGGTTGATCCGGATTCCCTGTTCCTGCACAGATGATCTGTGAATGATCATTGTACGCATTTCAGGAGAAAGCTTGGGAAAATCACCAGAATGATAATAACGCTGAAAAGAATCATCTGTAATCTCTGCGTCCAGCCCTCCTGAGGTCTGGAATAGTTCAAAATATCGATTGTTTGTCTGTATCAATCCGCACAATATACATCCCTGATAAATTGCCGCCATTAAAAGACAACACACTGCTGTCATATCCCCTGCAAGGGTTTTGATGAAAGACAAATGAAATATATTTCCAACATTCCATCCCAGAAGCAATACTCCCGGAATGACTGGCAACCAGAACTGTTTCTTTCCCGGAATCCTGCTTTTTCTGATCAGAATAATTTCCATTCCTGTCAGACAACTCAGCATCCACCCCTGAATCACTGCAAAAAGAATACCATAACTATAATCCCCATCCGAAAATGGAGGCTGTTTGGAAAACCGAAACACCAGCTGATGCAAATCATTTGTAAAAACACTTATGATCAATACTGCCGCCACAGTCAAAAGAATTATGATTTGTCTGACCGTTTTTTCTTCATCTTTTTCAACAAAAAACAACGCTGCCGACAGACCTAAAACAGGGATCAAGATCATCGGAATATAATACAGATACCAACATATATGTTCTCCAAGAGGTTCATGAAAAATATGAAATTTCACTGTTCTTACAAAGAACCAGAATACCATCAGACAACCAATTGCAGTCAGACATCTGCGCATTTTTTTATATACTACATGCTTTTCCAGATAGATCACCCAGGCACAGTACAGCCCCAGGTAAATACAATTGCGGCACTGGTCTGCAAAATTTCTTGCAAAAGTATTTTTCGGTCTTACCAGCCTGCAGAAATAAGCCAGAAGCACGCTTATCAGAATTACTCCATACGACAGCATCCTCTTTTTATTATATGTCATGAAAATTCCTCTCTCATTGTATACTTTTATAACAAGTATACTATAAAACTCTGTTTTATTATATAGTTTTTAGAGAAATTGTCAATTTTCAGAGTTTTTCCGATTATTGGTCACTGGTTAAGAATGAACAATAACCCTATTATCACGAACAGAGTGAACAATCATGTCCACTCTGTTTTTCATTACTTAAACGGTTTTGGCTGACCACAATATTCGCAGAACCTTCCCACATTCTCTGCACCACACTGGCATCTCCACGAACCGCTATCAGGACGCATTCCGGCGTTCATGTTCATTCCAGGCTGTATCCCTGTGTTCATGTTCATTCCAGGCTGCATTCCTGTGTTCATGTTCATTCCAGACATTCCAGGCTGCATTCCGGCATCATTTTGTGTCAGAGCAGCAATGATCTGATGTCCAGTCTGCTCCACTTCCATCAATTCGCCTCTCTTTTCACTGCTTATGGAAAAAGTATTCAGACGAAAATCCATATCGTCAAACCATGGAGTGTTAACCTTAATGCGCATGGTGTAATCAAACTCATAATCATATATTGGCGGCTGATAGCTTACTGTCTTTCCATCCTTTGTATAGGTTTTCTCAATCTGTTGTCGATCCACCTCTACTCTGCACTGTACAATAGCGGATAAAGGAACTATATCTGGATTTTCATTGACATCCAGCTTTCGTGCAACGGTAAAATTTCTCTTATGATCATCGATGAAAACGGTGTAATTTCTGGTACTGATCTGACGGGTTATACAAAAATCCATTACTGCCTTTTTGTTTTTTTCACGATATTCCAATTGGCGTTTTATATCCTCTACCGTACTGTGCCGCCGTTCCTCAAACCATGGTGATAATTTTTTTGCACAGTTTTTACATAGATTTCCGTCATCTAATTTTCGATTTCCCAGTAAACCTATTTTTTCTCCGCAGATATCACAGATTTTCTTATCAAAGAATCCCATACCTTTCCTTTCTTTTCTGCCGCACCAGAATCATATATTTCTGGTGCGTCAGCCTTTTACACTATTCTACAACAACTACTTTGTCAAAATATGTTTTTACGGAGAAGTCCTCCCCATCTGTTTCAGAAGTTTCTCCTTCTTCACTGCCATCAGACTCCGGTTCAAAACACAGTTTTCCATCATCCAATAAATTGAGTCTCATAACATCACAACTGAAAAGCATAGTTCCAGCCTCATCTTCTGCTGCAGCTTTCAATACCAGAGTATTTCCATCCATTTCTCCATGGAGTTCAGCTTTGCTCTCTTCTCCACTTTCAATTATGATAAGCTCAGACTTATCTTCCTGAATAGACAACATCATCTCAAACCCGGTCAGTTCAGAATTGACAGGCATCTGCATTCCAACTGCATCCATCAAAGTGCAAATCCATTCTCCTTTAAAATCCTCCATGGCCGGGTTTTCCACCGGTTTCCCTGGTACATATGGCTCATACTCTTCCTTTTCCCGGCTTAGGATCATTGTCGTTCCATCTGCAGTTATAGTTATTTTGCCATCAGTATACTCACACTCTTCCGTTTGATCGTCATAAGTCATCAGAAATTTATCATTTTCTATTTTCCACTCTAATTGATTTACCTCTGGTTCTTCCTCACTGTAAGACATTATGGTTTCCATCTGACCGCCTTCTTTAATATCCACGGTCACTTCCATTCCCATTACTCCCGGATGAAACAAAATGTCGCCACCCATGGAAAGCTCATTTACATACCAGGTTCCAATAACATCCTTTTCTTCAAGTGCATAAGCATTCACGCTCATCAGTCCTGTCATTAAGACTCCAACTGTTCCAGCCACCCACAGTCTCATTTTTTTGTTCATAAAAACATCTCCCTTCTTGTTATTATCGTGTTTTTTGTTGTTTTCATTATACGTGAATGCTTTCCTATTTGCACTAGCACTTCTGACAGTAACTGAACCGATCGGGTACATCGAAAATTAAGTAAACGCCATATTAACTTGTCTAATTTTTCATCTGCTGCGCCTACGTCAGTCACCGTAGCCACCCAGAATTTAATTCACACAAGAAAAGCCTGTGATACCACCCTTCTTAGGCAGTATCGCAGGCTCACTTTACGCTACGACATAATAAACATTACATGTTTATATTATATATTTATAATGCGGACTTGCCGCGGGTAATTCTTATTCCTCTGTTCCGTACAGAGTGATCAGCTTCTGCAGATACTCGTATCTTGCCTTAGCCTCGGACTGGTTCTTAGCAAACAGTCTGGCAGCTTTCTCTGGATTCTGACGCTGTAAGGAATTGTAACGAACCTCACCGTTCAGGAATTCCTGATAATCTGTCATATCTGGTGCTTTGGAATCAAGGCTGAACTTGCTTCCCTCAGCAGCTGGATTGAAGCGGAAGTTGTGCCAGTATCCACACTTAACAGCAAGCTCTTCCTCTGTCTGAGCTTTTGACATACCTTTCTTGATACCATGGTTGATACATGGAGCGTATGCAATGATAAGTGATGGTCCCGGATAAGCCTCTGCCTCTGCAATTGCCTTGATAGCCTGGTTGAAGTCAGCTCCCATAGAGATCTGAGCAACATATACATAACCATAGCTCATTGCGATAGAAGCCATATCTTTCTTCTTGGTCTCTTTACCGCCAGCTGCGAACTGTGCGATCGCACCTGTAGGTGTAGACTTGGAAGACTGTCCGCCTGTGTTGGAGTAAACCTCTGTATCGAATACCATAACGTTGATGTCACGTCCGCTTGCAAGAACATGGTCAACACCACCGAATCCGATATCGTAAGCCCATCCGTCACCACCGAAGATCCACTGGGATTTCTTAGCAAGGAAGTCTTTCTGTGTAAGAATGTCTTTTGCCTTGTCACATCCACAAGCCTCAAGAGCTGCAACCAGTTTCTCTGTTGCTGCACCGTTGGTAGCACCGCATGCGAAAGTATCCAGCCATTCCTGACCAGCAGCTTTAACGTCTGCATTGTCACCGTTAGCTACAACGTCTTCAACTTTTGCTTTCAAGCCATCACGGATAGCTTTCTGAGCAAGAAGCATACCATAACCGAACTCAGCGTTGTCCTCGAATAAGGAGTTGCCCCATGCAGGACCCTGTCCCTTGGCATTTACGGTATATGGTGTAGAAGGTGAGGAGTTACCCCAGATAGAGGAGCATCCTGTAGCGTTTGCAATGTACATTCTGTCACCAAACAGCTGGGTGATCAGTTTTGCGTAAGGTGTCTCACCACATCCAGCGCAAGCTCCTGAGAACTCAAGAAGCGGCTGTTTAAACTGGCTTCCCTTAACAGTTGTCTCTTTGAATTTAGCGATAACGTCTTCTTTAACCGGAAGAGTTACACCGTAATCAAAGTATTTCTGCTCTCCCATGTTTGCTTCAAGGTTTTCCATGGCAAGTGCCTTAGCACCTTTCTTACCTGGGCAGACGTTCGCACAGGAACCACATCCTGTACAGTCAAGAGCGGATACAGTCATTGTGAACTGATACTCATCTTTCATACCAGTCATTGGTAATGTCTTGATTCCCTCTGGAGCATTTGCAGCCTCTTCAGCTGTAAGAGCTACCGGACGGATAACTGCGTGCGGGCAGACATAAGCACATCTGTTACACTGGATACAGTTCTCCGGATTCCATACAGGGATATTTACAGCGATACCACGTTTCTCGTATGCAGCAGCACCGGATGGTGTAGTACCGTCAACATAATCTTTAAATGCAGATACAGGCAGTGTATTACCTTCCTGAGCATTAACCTTAGCCTGGATGTTGTTAACGAAATCAACAACTTCCTGACGTCCCTCTGTAGCGTGAGTCATATGAAGACCCTCGTCTGCAGCATCTTTCCAGCTCTCCGGAACCTGAATCTCAACAACCTGCTTAGCACCAGCATCGATAGCTGCCCAGTTCTTCTGAACAACATCATCACCTTTACGTCCGTATGTTGCTTTCGCAGCAGCCTTCATAAGCTCGATAGCCTGCTCCTCCGGAATGATTCCGGTAAGCTTGAAGAATGCAGACTGAAGGATTGTATTGATACGTGTTGGTCCCATGCCAGTCTCGATACCGATCTTAACACCGTCGATGGTGTAGAATTTGATACCGTGGTTAGCGATGAATGCCTTAACCTGTCCTGGAAGATGTTTCTCAAGGCCTTCCATATCCCACGCACAGTTCAGAAGGAATGTACCACCGTCAACCAGCTCCTGTACCATGTTATATTTGTTCACATAGGACGGATTGTGACATGCTACAAAGTTTGCTTTGTGGATCAGGTAGGTAGACTTGATCGGTTTCTTACCAAAACGAAGGTGGGACATAGTAACACCACCGGACTTCTTGGAGTCATAATCAAAGTATGCCTGAGCGTACATATCTGTATTGTCACCGATGATCTTGATGGAGTTCTTGTTAGCACCTACAGTACCATCAGCACCAAGTCCCCAGAACTTACAGTTTGTTGTTCCCTCTGGAGTAGTTACAAGCGGAGCGCCTGTCTCAAGGGAAAGGTTTGTAACATCATCAACAATACCAAGAGTAAATTTCTCTTTCTCAGCATTGTCATAAACAGCTACGATCTGAGCCGGTGTTGTGTCCTTGGAACCAAGTCCGTAACGTCCGGAGAAGATCTTAACGCCGTCAAATTTGCTGTTCTTAAGTGCAGCAACAACATCAAGATACAGAGGCTCACCCTGAGCTCCTGGCTCTTTTGTTCTGTCAAGAACTGTGATCTGTTTAACTGACTCAGGAATAGCATCAATAAGAGCCTGTGCGCAGAATGGTCTGTAAAGACGAACTTTAACAACACCAACTTTTCTGCCGGCTGCCATTAAGTAGTCGATTGTCTCCTCAATCGTATCATTTACAGAACCCATAGCTACGATAACGTGCTCTGCATCTGCTGCTCCATAGTAGTTGAACAGCTTGTAATCGGTACCGATCTTAGCGTTAACTTTGTCCATGTACTCCTGTACGACTGCCGGAAGAGCATCGTAGTATGGGTTACATGCCTCTCTTGCCTGGAAGAAGATATCCGGGTTCTGAGCGGAACCTCTCTGACATGGATGGTTCGGATTCAGTGCGTGATCACGGAATGCCTGAATAGCGTCCATATCTGCCATATCTTTCAGGTCTTCATAGTCCCATGTCTCAATCTTCTGGATCTCGTGGGATGTACGGAATCCGTCAAAGAAGTTGATGAACGGAACTTTTCCCTTGATTGCTGCAAGATGTGCTACCGGAGTAAGGTCCATGACTTCCTGTACGGAAGACTCACACAGCATTGCACAACCAGTCTGACGACAGGCCATAACATCGGAATGATCTCCGAAAATGGAAAGTGCGTGGGAAGCAAGTGCACGGGCAGATACGTTGAATACGCCCGGAAGCTGCTCACCAGCAATCTTGTAAAGGTTCGGGATCATCAGTAACAGACCCTGGGATGCTGTATAGGTAGTAGTAAGGGCACCAGCTGCAAGAGATCCGTGTACTGCACCAGCAGCACCAGCCTCAGACTGCATCTCTGTTACCTGTACTTCCTGTCCAAAGATGTTCTTTCTTCCCTGGGTTGCCCACTCGTCTGTAGCCTCAGCCATAACAGATGAAGGGGTGATCGGGTAAATTGCAGCTACATCAGAAAAAGCGTATGATGCATGAGCGGCTGCATGGTTACCATCCATGGTTTTCATCTTTCTTGCCATAGTTTGTTTTTCCTCCTTAAAGGTATGATGAAAATAATATTTCTAGACACCATGTGTCTAAAAGTCCATATGACATTATAGCATAATCTTCCAATGATGTCCATTTTGATTTTTGTACATTATCACATACAAAAGTGGTTTTGTTACTGTTCACTGATCATGATTTCTGCACATCGCGAAGCGTGTTGCTGGTCAAAGCGAAGATCATAAAAAATACCGGTCAGATATTCATACATGAAGTCTGACCGGTCTAACTGATCTCTTATTAATTTTCAAGGCTGTATCACGATTCACTTCGTGAGCAGCAATTAATTTCATTACTTACATTTCTGGCACAAGAACTTCCTGAAGGGATTTTCTCTTCAGCATCTCCCAGACACCCTGCTGGATCTCTGCAAGTTCTCTGTGCATATAACAAGGAAGATGGTCTCCCCTTCCGTCAGCAGGACATTCATAACCGGATTCCATACATTCAATAATAAACATATCCGGATCTATGGAACGGTACACATCAAATAGTGTAAGCTCACTAAGAGGCTTATTCAAGGCATAGCCGCCATGCACACCGCGATATCCCTTTACAATACCGGATTTCTGAAGCTTCTTAAGAATCTTATAGGCAAAGGGAGCGGTAATGGATTCCTTCTCGCAGATTTCATTAACGCTAAGGCGGGTTTTCCCTGACAGTGCCCGAAGAACTCTGGCTGCGTAATCGCACTCTCTCGTAATAAACATATCTGTAATTATCTCCTTACTGGACACAAAATCATAATATAAATTTATGATGTCCCTTATATGCTCTTCCCTCCCCAAGCATTCTAGATTATAACAATTCCCTAATCATTTTTCAACAGTTTTTTAATTTTTTAACATTAATTTCAAATTATTTTTGATTATCGTCTAGTTTTAGACGTTCTTTTATTTCAAGGCAAATTTCTTTTGCAGTACGGCCATCTGTTTTTACAACAATATCTGCTGCTGCTTCATACTTCGGTCTTCTTATCTCCATCAGCCCCCCTATGTACTCTGGATTCATATTTTTTTCAAGGAGAGGCCGATCATGGCTGCCTTTTACCCTCTGATAAACAGTCTGCGGTTCTGCTGTGAGAAGCACGATTGTTCCACTCTTCTTCATCTCTTCCACGTTACACTGGCGCATAACAGTTCCTCCGCCGCAGGATACCACAACATTCTCTATAGCAGAGATTCTTTTCACAAGATTAGTCTCCAGGTTTCGGAAATACTCCTCTCCTTTCTCTGCAAAGATATCCGGAATGCTCATCCCCTCTTCCCGTACAATCTGCTCATCCATCTCTATCTTCTCAAGACCGCAGATCTCATGCAGGCAATTTAAAATTGTACTTTTTCCAGTTCCCATAAATCCCGTCAGATATATTTGTTTTTTTGGCATATTTCTTCCTCCAGTCAAATATCTGAAGTTATCTTTTACAAAGTTATTTTTATCATAACATTTTCCCATTCAGATATTGTATTCAGCAATTATAACAGTGAGATTTTTCTTTGTAAAGTATAAGGTTTTTGGATTTTTTCCTTATTCTGCATGTTTATGCTGTAAAACAGTGGAAAAACCAGAAATAATTGTTGCAAATTTGCCAGTTTACGATAAAATGAAAATCGGCTATACTTGTTATTATGTGTGTATTCATAAGGATGATGTATTTAAATAGGAGGAAAATATGATTTCAGCAAACAATATTACTTTGCGAGTTGGAAAGAAAGCTCTTTTCGAAGATGTTAATATCAAATTTACTGAAGGAAACTGCTACGGTCTGATCGGAGCTAACGGTGCAGGAAAATCCACATTCCTGAAGATTCTTTCCGGACAGCTTGAACCTACCAAAGGCGATATCGTGATCACACCAGGTCAGCGTCTCTCTTTTTTACAGCAGGATCATTTCAAATATGATGCTTATACAGTTCTTGATACCGTTATCATGGGTAATCTTCGTCTCTATGAGATTATGAAAGAGAAAGAAGCCATTTACGCAAAAGAGGATTTCACTGACGAGGATGGAATCCGTGCCAGCGAGCTGGAGGGCGAATTTGCAGAAATGAATGGATGGGAAGCAGAGTCTGATGCTGCTACTCTTCTGAATGGTCTTGGAATTGATACTGAGTTTCATTATGCTCAAATGGCTGACCTTACAGGTAGTATGAAGGTCAAGGTTCTTCTGGCGCAGGCACTTTTCGGAAATCCGGATATCCTGCTTCTTGATGAGCCTACCAACCATCTGGATCTTCCTGCCATCGAATGGCTTGAAGAGTTCCTGATCAATTTTGACAATACCGTTATCGTGGTTTCCCATGACCGTTACTTCCTGAACAAGGTTTGTACACAGACTGCTGATATTGACTATGGCAAAATTCAGCTTTATGCCGGCAACTATGATTTCTGGTATGAATCCAGCCAGCTCCTCATCAAGCAGATGAAAGAAGCAAACAAGAAAAAAGAAGAGAAGATCAAAGAGCTGCAGGAATTTATTTCCCGGTTCAGTGCTAACGCTTCCAAATCCAAACAGGCTACTTCCCGTAAGAGAGCACTTGAGAAAATCCAGCTGGATGACATGCGTCCTTCCAGCCGTAAATATCCATATATCGACTTCCGTCCTAACCGCGAAATTGGAAACGAAGTTCTCATGGTTGAGAATCTTTCCAAGACGATCGATGGTGTAAAGGTTCTTGATAACATTTCCTTTACTCTTGGCCGCGAAGATAAGGTAGCTTTCGTTGGTGCAAACGAACAGGCGATCACCACTTTCTTCAAGATCATCACTGGTGAAATGGAACCGGATGAGGGTAATTACAAATGGGGAATCACCACTACACAGGCATATTTCCCGAAGGACAACACAAAAGAATTCGACAATGACCTTACTATCACAGACTGGCTGACCCAGTATTCCGAGATCAAGGATGCAACTTATGTGCGTGGCTTCCTTGGACGTATGCTTTTCCCAGGCGAGGACGGTGTGAAGTGTGTCCGCGTGCTTTCCGGTGGTGAGAAGGTTCGCTGTCTTCTTTCCAAGATGATGATTTCCGGTGCGAATATCCTGATTCTGGATGAGCCTACCAACCATCTGGATATGGAGTCCATCACTGCACTGAACAATGGTTTGATCAAATTCCCGGGTGTTATCCTTTTCACTTCTCATGACCATCAGTTTGTTCAGACAACTGCAAACCGCATTATGGAGATTCTTCCAAACGGTACTATGATCGATAAGATCACAACTTACGATGAGTATCTTGCAAGCGATGAAATGGCTAAGAAACGTCACATCTTCGAGATCAATGAAGAAGATGCACAGGATAACTAATCTTTATCAGTTCTTTTATAAAATCAAGAGGAGATTCTGACACAGATTCAGAATCTCCTCTTTTACTTATAGCGTTTCGTCCGCTATATTTTCTAATATTTATTTCACATAACTCCAACCGCCAAGTACATTTACATAATCAGATGGATAATAATACGTAATACTTCCCTTGATAGTTGCCATCTCTCCTGTATAGGCAGTTCCCTTAGAATTTGCAGGAACAAGGAACGAATAGTATCTTGTCTTGCCATATGTGGAAGAATAGGAACGCTTCTTATACAAGTTCCTCTTTCCATTTACATATCTTCTCAGAAGAACTTTGCTATTCTTAAAATCATATTTTTCATAAGAGCTCTTGGTCAGTGTCCGCTTCATAGATGCTCCACTCTTTGCTGCAATTACAACCGGAAGTGTAGTGATATTACTGCTTCTTCGCTTTATCCAGAATTTACGGCCTTTCGGAACTGCAAAAGACTTTAATGGGCTGTGATTTTTCATAATGCTTTTCTTAATTACAGCGTTCGAATTCCTGGACGTAATTGTAACTCTCACATTGACAGTTCCAGAAACAGCCTTCACACATGCAATGATTCCTCTGTTAGCAGTCTTGTTTACTTTGAAATAGGTGGAATTGGTTATATTGCCGGAATCCCTACGGCAATTCTTAAGTGCTAAAGCCTCTCCACTATAAGCATATACCACATCATATCTGCTTCCAGATGTCTTAGGTGTTATGCGCAGGGTGTAATTGCTGATCGCATTTCCACTGATATTCTCATTTACAATGTGAATGCATTGTCCTTTCTTAAGTATTGCGCTAAATGATCTGGTGGCTGCTGATACAGGCATCGCGCACATCACCGTCATCGCAGCCGCTGCAAGTCCAAGCAGCAGCTTCTTTAATCTCTTTCCTTCTCTCATAAAATCCTCCTTACTGCCCATACACCGGGCTTGTTATAGCATTTACTTGTTGCACCCGTGTCAGAAATGCTTTGCAAGCTGTCTCTGAAATCGTTGTCAACAGATCACGCAGCCAACTTATTATTATATGTATTTTAACATATATCATTTTAGTATCTGTAAAATATGCTTATTCATCTTTCGCTGTAATGTCTGCCAGCTTTCCCCCAGTAACCTTCAGAAGATCCTCTACCGGAACCTTTAAAGTCAGTCCAATTCTTCCTCCACTTACATAAATCTCCTGAAATTTTCCTGCTGAAGCATCAAACACGGTGGGAAAAGGCTTTTTCATCCCAATCGGGCTACAGCCTCCGCGAACATAGCCTGTAATCTTTATAATATCTTTCACATGGATCATATCCACAGCCTTCTCTCCTACAGCCTTTGCCGCTGCTTTTCGATCCACTTCTTTCTCAATAGGTATTACAAAAACATAATATCCGCCGCTTTTTCCTTCCATTACCAGTGTTTTAAAAGACTGCTCATAAGGAGCTCCTGTAATATCCGCACAGTGGATTCCATCAATAAATTCATCACACTCATAGGCCAGGGTTTCGTATTTCACCTTCTGTCTGTCAAGCATTCTCATTGCATTTGTCTTTGCTTCTTTTGCCATTTCGGGTCAACCTCCTGTAATGTATTGACATAGTAAAGTTTTACCATAGAATTCCGTTTTCGTCAATGGAATGTATCCGACTGATTTTGTCAGAAAAAAGGAGAGCCAGGGCTTGTGAAAAGCCCTGGCAAGTATGAAAAAGAAAAAGCAATTCTTTCAAGAACTTTGATTATTCTCTCTTTCTCCATCTCTTATGAATAGAACGTTAATGATACAACTTTTCCATTTGTTACTTTTAGAACCACCATAAGTCCATTCAATTTCTTGCAGCATCTTAAAGCCTCATATTTCTTAGCAGGTATTCTACCATATTCATCTGTCCAATAATATTTGGTCTTAGATGTTAATTTAAAAGTCTTCTTACCGTACTTTACGAAATTCTTTTTGTTAAATTTCAGTGATGCTTTGCTGCTCTTCATAAATGAGCCATAGAATGTAATAGACTTACTGGTGTATTTCACCTTTTTCGTTCCAGGCTGCCAGGAACCATATTTCTTACCGCCCTTTGTACGATTAAGCACAGTTCCATAGTAATATGTACCTTTTTTAGATGCAGCTTGCGCCTGTTCTACATTGGAGCAGCTAAATATGACACCAACAACAAGCACTGCCAGTATTAATTTATTGATTCTTTCCTTCCATGTTGCTTTCTTCATGCGCTTATTCCTCCTTTTGAGTTATCTGGTTTACATGTATCTTCTTCTCTGGTAACGGGGATTTTTATAATACTATACTACGTCAGACCAATGTAGAAATCAATTGAAAAAACAGGGCATACCAGATTATGTCCAATATACTCAATATTCACTACTTAACTTTCACTTTACACTTCTTTGTAATCTTTCCAGACTTAATCGTAATAGTTGCAGTGCCTTTCTTTTTACCTGTTATTTTTCCATATTTACTAACAATCGCAATCTTCTTGTTTGAGGATTTATATGTAACTGTATCTGGGCTTCCAGCATATGAAAGTTTAGGTTTCAATGTCGTGCTCTTACCCTTCTTTACATTTATAGAGGATTTAATGTTCTTAATTGCTGTCGTGCCTGGTACTGTTATTGTGCACACAGCCCTTTTAGAACCTGATTTTACTGTAATCTTCGCAGTGCCTGCCGAAATACCTTTAACCTTGCCCTTTTTATCAACTGTTACAATTTTCTTGTTGGAAGTAGAATACTTAACATTCTTCCATGAGGAAGCTGGTTTCAGAGTAGATGTTTTACCTGCTTTTACTGTTAACGTAGATGGGATTGTCTGAGTAGATGTTAATTTTGCAATACTTTTACTCTCTACTTTTTCGCAATTTTTACAAGTGCGCTGTTGCAAACCTTCGCCTGATACCGATGCAGCCTTAACAACCTTCCACGCACTCCATGCGTGTCCTTTTGCTGGAATGCTCTCTGTTCTCTCTTCGCCTCCAACTGTACAAGTGTAAGTTTTAACACCATTTGTTACACACGTTGCCGCTTTAGTCACGGTCCCTTTATCCCAAGCATGATTCTTTTTCGGAATTACGGTTCCTTCTTTAATTAATTCATCACATAAGGCACAATACCAATCTCCTGTGTATCCATACTCTGTACATGTAGCTTCTTCTGCATCCTCGCGTACAAGTACATGATCTCTTTTGGGAATCGTTTCTCGTTTTTCATTTCCACATGTAGTACATTTATATAATATGCTGCCTTCATCCTCGCAGTTAGGTTCATACTCTATTGTTCCTTCATCCCAGGTATGAATATGTGTTTCTGTCACCTCATATTTATAATTATTCTGTTTGGCATAGCTTTCCCCGTAGCTGTTTCCGCATACTTTAAATAAGGGTGTTGACTTATAAAAAGCTCTTGTTCCTATTGAATTTACAGAAATCGGTATTACTATTTCCAACAAGCCATAACAATGTTCAAAGGCGCAAATACCAATACTTTCTACTCCTTCCGGAATGGCAACTGAGCTCAGCTTTTCACAACAGGCAACCGCAGAAACATAAATATTTTTTGTTTCTTTTGGTATTTCAATGCTTGTAATCTGACGCGGACAATACAATAATTTGGTTTTATCTTTGCTATATAAAACACCCTTCCATGAGGAAAAAAGTAACCGCCAAATAATAATGCGGTCAGATATAAAATTACCCCAGCTCTTTGCGAGTTGGAGTAATTCACTATAATTCACATGCGATTTTTGATAGATTGGAGTTTTTCAC
>NZ_JBQKLL010000044.1:0-27974 GCF_052116245.1 Blautia sp. Sow4_E7 | reverse complement strand
TGGAACACAGCCAGATTTTTGTTGATTTTGAAAAAAATAAAAAGAAAAGAAGTTTTAAAAGAAAAATGGTGCTGGGCATAACACCCAACACCAAGTTTGTCTACAGTCTGATCCGGGGAAACTCCCCGGATTTTTTGCGTGGTTACGGAATCAAAGTCTGCGTTTATGTATGGACTTTTGTTTCATTGCCCATTGCTTTTGTTGTTTCTATTAACCAGCTGCGTTAGCAGTTTCTGGTTTTCACTGCCTTTTCTGCATACAAATCCGATTTCTCTTGATGGAAAAGTGAATCCTAAAGGTACTTCGATAAGAGCTTCTGTATCTAGTTCTTTCTGCACAAATTCCTTGATCACACAGGCAATTCCCAGACCTACCTGGGCGAATTGGATTAGAAGATCCATGGAACTGACTTCCAGAATATGTCCCAGCTGCAGCTGGTGCTCGTGAAGCATGGTATTAACAGATTGCCTGGTAATATTTTGTTCATCCAGAAGCATGAAGGTGGCAGTATGATAAAGAGGTTCTTTGGGGAACAACTGATGCTGATTTTCCAGATATTTTTTGGTTGCCACGAAGGTATCCTGGATCTGCAGCAAAGGCAGAAATTCGTATCCGGAAAGCTTCTGGGGGCGTCCGATCAGTCCAATGTCTATTTTATCCTCATCAAGAAGCTTCAAAGTCTGATAAGTGGACTGACAGGAGATAATGATACGGATCTGGGGATTGGCTGCGATGAAATCCTTTAACTGTGGCATAAGTACATACTTGCATAAAGTAGTGCTGGCACCAATGCGCAGCCTGGGAATTTCCCGGGAACGGTTGTGAAGGATGGAGTCTTCCCCTTCGGAAAGAAGGTCGAAGGCTCCTTTTACTTTTTCATAGAGGATCTGTCCGTCCGGAGTGAGAGAAACACCTCTGGAGCTGCGCTTAAAAAGAGTAGTGTCCAGATTGTTCTCCAGCTTCTTAATGGCACGACTGATGGCTGGCTGGCTGATGTAGAGCTCCTTGGCAGCGGAAGAGATATTTCCGGTGCGGCTTACCGTATAAAAAATATGGTAAAGAGATAGATTTTCCTGCATGGTGTTCCTCCTGAAATATGTTGCATTGTGATTTATTATGGCTCATATAACTACAAGTTATAATAAATATGATTAATATGTATTTTTATTATAACAGAAAGTGTGCTAAAATAGCAACATACAATGAATTAGGAGGAATACAAAAATGGGAATGACAATGACTCAGAAGATCCTGGCTGCACACGCAGGTCTGGATCATGTAGAAGCAGGACAGCTTATAGAGGCACAGCTTGACCTTGTTCTTGGAAATGATATCACCTCTCCGGTTGCAATCCATGAGATGGACAAGATGACCGTAGATACTGTATTTGACAAAGATAAAATTGCACTGGTAATGGATCATTTTATTCCGAATAAGGACATCAAATCTGCCGAGCACTGCAAATGTGTCCGTGAATTTGCCTGTCGTCATGACATCACCAATTATTTTGACGTAGGACAGATGGGAATCGAGCATGCCCTTCTTCCGGAAAAAGGTCTTACGGTAGCTGGTGATGTGATTATTGGAGCTGACTCACATACCTGTACATATGGAGCTCTGGGAGCTTTTTCCACTGGTGTTGGAAGTACAGATATGGCAGCTGGTATGGCTACCGGTAAAGCATGGTTTAAGGTACCGTCTGCGATTAAATTTAACATTGTAGGCAAACCGAAAAAATGGGTAAGCGGTAAGGATGTGATCTTACATATCATCGGTATGATCGGTGTTGACGGAGCACTTTATAAATCTATGGAGTTTGTAGGAGAGGGCATTAAGAACCTTTCTATGGATGACCGTTTTACAATTGCAAATATGGCAATTGAAGCTGGCGGCAAGAATGGTATTTTCCCAGTTGATGATCTGGCAATCGAATATATGAAGGAGCATTCCGAACGTCCGTACAAGGCATATGAAGCGGATGAGGATGCTGTTTACGAGGCTGAGTACACGATCGATCTTAGTACACTGGAGCCAACAGTTGCTTTCCCTCATTTACCAGAGAATACCAAGACGATTTCTGAGATCAGTGAGCCGGTTGTGGTAGACCAGTCTGTAATTGGATCCTGTACAAACGGACGTATTGATGACCTTCGTGTTGCAGCCCAGATCCTGAAGGGACGCAAAGTGAAGAAAGGCCTTCGCTGCATCGTAATTCCGGCTACACAGACTATTTACCTGCAGGCAATGGAAGAAGGACTCCTTAAGATCTTTATTGAGGCTGGAGCAGTTGTAAGTACTCCTACCTGTGGACCATGCCTTGGTGGATATATGGGAATCCTGGCAGCTGGTGAGCGCTGTATTTCTACTACCAACCGTAACTTTGTTGGACGTATGGGACATGTAGATTCAGAAGTTTATCTTGCAAGCCCGGCAGTAGCGGCAGCAAGTGCGGTAACTGGCTATATTTGTGCACCAGAAGAATTAGGATTATAAGGAGGAGTACTTATCATGCAGGCAAAAGGCAGAGTTTTTAAATATGGAGACAATGTAGATACAGATGTTATTATTCCGGCACGTTATCTGAATTCCTCAGATCCGGCGGAACTGGCAACTCATTGTATGGAAGATATTGACAATACCTTTGTAAAAAGAGTACAGAAGGGTGACATTATTGTAGCAACCAAAAACTTTGGCTGCGGATCTTCCCGTGAGCATGCCCCGATCGCCATCAAGGCAGCTGGTGTAAGCTGTGTCATCGCTGAGACATTTGCCAGAATCTTTTACCGGAATGCCATCAATATTGGTCTTCCGATCATCGAGTGTCCGGAAGCAAGCAAAGGCATTGAGGATGGAGACGAAGTAGAAGTAGATTTCGATTCCGGTATGATCTACAACCGCACCAAAGGCACCCAGTTCAAGGGACAGGCGTTCCCGGAATTTATGCAGAAGATTATTAAAGCAGAGGGACTTGTTAATTACATTAACGCCCAGCACTAAAACTAGAACGTGAAGCCATGGAAACGGAAGAGGCTTCACGTTCTTCTTTTGGAAGTATGTAAAAATATCGGTTTTCCGAAAAAACAGTTGATTTTTTTTACAACATTTGGTACAATATCAACTGTTCGCGGGGTATGGCGTAGCTTGGTAGCGCGCACGGCTGGGGGCCGTGAGGTCGCAGGTTCAAATCCTGTTGCCCCGATTGGTCATTGATAGTTGCGAGTCTGGTTGCAGACAGTAACCATTGACAAATGACTGGAAAAATGTTAAGGTAATAACCACAGAGAACCTATAAGAGAAATGCTTTGATAAGGAGTAGTACACAGGAACCAGAGCGCAGAGAGTCATCGGCTGGTGTGAGATGACGGAAGGAAACTGTAGAACTCGCCTTGGAGCAGCTGCTTGAAATTGCTTCCTACTTTATAAGGAGAGCAGAAGCAAGAATAGACGCAGACGGATTCCACCGTTACAGGGAGAGGATATAAGGATTGATCCCGTATCCGTGAAGTGTATGGATTTTTTATTCATGAAATAAGAGTGGTACCGCGTAGGACATATGTCTTCCGTCTCTTGCATCAATATATGTGCAGAGTTGGAGGGCTTTTTTTATGTAATAAAATCCTTCCGTTCCAAAAGAGAAAAACAAATTTACAATATGGAGGAATAAAGAAATGATGAATGTAAGCAAATACAAAAAACAGTATTATCTTCCGCCGGAAACCTGTATGGACTGGGCAAAAAAGGACTATATTGACAAGGCACCGGCATGGTGCTCCGTAGACCTTCGTGATGGAAACCAGGCACTTGTAATTCCAATGAGCCTGGAGCAGAAAGTGGAATTTTTCAAACTGCTTGTACAGATTGGTTTTAAAGAGATCGAAGTTGGTTTCCCGGCAGCTTCTGAGACAGAGTATACCTTCCTTCGTACTCTGATCGACCGGAACCTGATCCCTGAGGATGTTACCATTCAGGTACTTACCCAGGCCAGAGAGCACATTATCCGTAAGACCTTCGAGGCTGTAAAAGGTGCGCCAAAAGCCATTGTCCATGTATATAATTCTACATCCGTTGCACAGCGTGAGCAGGTATTTAAGAAATCCAAAGAAGAAATCCTGAAGATCGCAGTAGAAGGTGCGAAATTATTAAAAGAACTGGCAGAGCAGACGGAAGGAAACTTCCAGTTTGAGTACAGCCCGGAGAGCTTTACAGGCACAGAGCCGGAATATGCACTTGAGGTTTGCAACGCAGTTATTGATGTATGGCAGCCTACCCCGGATAACAAATGCATCATCAACCTGCCAGTAACCGTAGAACATTCCATGCCGCACGTATATGCAAGCCAGGTTGAGTACATGTGTAAGCACATGCTTCACCGTGAAAATGTAATCGTATCCTTACATCCCCATAACGACAGAGGCTGCGGTGTAGCGGATTCCGAGATGGGTATCCTGGCTGGTGCAGACCGTATCGAGGGAACTCTGTTTGGAAATGGTGAGCGTACTGGTAACGTTGATATTGTAACACTTGGAATGAACATGTATTCCCAGGGCGTAGATCCGAAGCTTGATTTCTCTGATATGCCTCATATCTGTGAAGTATATGAACGCTGTACAGGAATGACAGTAGGAGAGAGAAGCCCATACAGTGGAGCTCTTGTTTTTGCTGCATTTTCCGGTTCCCATCAGGATGCAATCGCCAAAGGCATGCACTGGATCGAGGAAAAAGATCCAAACCGCTGGAACGTTCCTTATCTGCCAATCGATCCTACAGATGTTGGACGTAACTATGATGCAGATGTGATCCGAATCAACAGCCAGTCCGGTAAAGGTGGCGTAGGCTATATCCTTGAGACAAAATATGGCCTGAACCTTCCGCCGAAAATGCGTGAGGCAATGGGCTACACAGCCAAAGGTGTTTCCGACCACCTTCACAAAGAACTTCATCCAGATGAGATCTTTGATCTGTTCAAGAAGACCTTTGAAAATGTGGTAGAGCCATACAGCATTAACGAGGTTCATTTCCAGCAGAAGGACGGCGGAATTACAACAAAGGTTACCTCTACCTTTAAGGGAAAAACAATTACTACAGAAGCTACTGGAAACGGTCGTCTTGATGCAGTAAGCAATGCCCTGAAGAAAGCATATGAGCTGAAATATTCCCTTGAAGTGTATCAGGAGCATGCACTGGAACGCAGCTCCAGTTCCAAAGCTATCGCATATGTTGGAATTAAGAAGCCAGACGGAACCATGGCATGGGGCGCAGGCGTGGATCCGGATATTATCCGCGCATCCATCGATGCCCTTGTAACCGCAATCAATAACCGATAATTTTTAATAAGAAAGAAAAAACGGGTAAAACGCACAGAGCGTGTTTTGCCCGTTTTTTTGTACGTTTTTTGTCAGAACAAGGCGATGAGAAATGCTTGACGAAAGAATAGAAGCGAAGTTATAATCATACATGAAAAGAGAAAAAGAAACATACCGGGGAGAATGAAGGGGACAAATAAAAACAGGTAATTTTTTCAAAAATGTTACGACCACTTTTGACAAAAATCTCTTGTTTTGGCGCGCACCCTTTCTTTTTTTACCTCTTTTTGGATAAAATAGGATGATTGCCATAAAAATTACTTGACATTTTAGCTATTATTAAATATAATTTTCCTATACATTACAGAAATGTTACAGAATAAATAATTAAAGAAATCAAAACATAACAAAAGTGCAAGGAAAGAAGAATATGAAATTAAAATTAAGTTTACAGAATGTAACAACTTCCAAGGGCAGGAACCAGAGGGAAAAGAATGGAAATGCTCTTGTACATAATTTTGTAGCTCTTAGTGCCTGTGCCGCGTTGACGATGATTTTGGCAATTGGATCAAAGGTGTCCGAACCAGGCGGGCGGAGCCAGGTTTATGCGGCTTCGGATTCGGAGGAGGACTCCGCGTCTGCCGGAGTTGATTCGGGCTCGATCAGTTACACTCTGCCCACGGGAATTGCGGGTATGGTTACCAGTGTTGCGGACAGTCCGGCGGCAGGGACTTCGGTAGCACGTATTGGAACCTCCTGTGAGAGAGTGATGGTTGGACAGCGTGTGAAGAAGGTAAAAGGAAATGCTGACGAACTGAATGTGGGAGATTCCATGGCAGATACAGTTGACAGCTTTGATGCGGCAGTATCCGCATCTGCAAACGCCAAACTGATGTCAGATTCCGATTACGATAATCTGCTCCACATTGTAGAAGCAGAGGCTGGAACAGAAGATATTAAGGGACGGATCCTGATCGCCAATGTGATCATGAACCGGGTGTCCAACAGTGAATTCCCAGGTACTGTTACGGATGTAATTTTTGACCAGAAAAATGGTGTTCCCCAGTTTTCTCCCATTTATGATGGAAGGTTTTATGAAGTAACAGTTTCCGACGATACCAGAGAAGCTGTAAAACAGGCATTAGAAGGTGTGGATTATTCCCAGGGAGCATTGTTCTTCATCCAGCGTTCCGCAGCAGAGAAGCAGAATGTGTCCTGGTTTGATAAAGAACTGAAGAAATTATTTAAATATGGTGTTCATGAATTTTATACCTATCCGGAGGAAAAGGATTCCAAGAACAGTTCCTCTTCCCAAACCGGGGACGAAGAAAATGTAGTCCAGATGGTAAAAAAATAGAATTCAGGGCAATAAGGTTACGGGCCGTCTGAAATTATTTCAGGCGGCTTTTTCAAATTTGGTGTTGATTTAACACGGTGAAGTATGTATAATACCTGTAAAGTCGAATACGATGATAAAGAGGTAAATTATTTGTCTCATAACAATAAGCGAAAGGCAGGAATAACAAATGCAGGTAATGTACCAGAGCACCAGAGGAAAAGGAGAACCGGTAACCGCTTCCCAGGCTATTTTGAAGGGACTTTCTGAAGACGGAGGATTGTTCGTACCCACACAGATTCCGGCGCTTGATGTTTCTATGGAAGCACTTTCCCAGATGTCTTATCGGGAAACTGCTTATCAGGTAATGAGCCGTCTTCTCACTGATTTTACAGAGGAAGAGCTGCGCACCTGTATTAACAGTGCATATGACAAGAAGTTCGATACAGATGTGATCGCGCCTCTGAAGGAAGCCGACGGAGCATACTATCTGGAACTTTTCCATGGTCCGACGATTGCATTTAAGGACATGGCACTTTCTATTCTTCCATATCTTATGACCACAGCTGCAAGAAAGAATCAGGTAAAGAATGAAATCGTGATTCTTACCGCTACTTCTGGAGATACAGGTAAGGCAGCCCTGGCTGGCTTTGCAGATGTTCCAGGAACTCGGATCATTGTATTTTATCCGAAACACGGAGTAAGTCCGATCCAGGAGAAGCAGATGGTGACACAGAAAGGAGCCAATACCTATGTAGTAGGTATTACAGGAAACTTTGATGACGCCCAGACTGCTGTGAAGAAAATGTTTAACGATAAAGAGATGGCAGAAGAGCTTGCACAGGCAGGTTTCCAGTTCTCCTCTGCCAATTCTATTAATATTGGCCGTCTTGTTCCGCAGATCGTTTATTATGTATATGCATATGCAACATTAGTACGCCAGGGAGGGATCAAGGCTGGTCAGGAGATCAATGTGGTAGTGCCTACTGGAAACTTTGGAAATATTCTGGCAGCATTCTATGCAAAGCAGATGGGACTTCCAGTGAATAAGCTGATCTGTGCATCAAATGAGAACAAGGTACTGTTTGATTTCTTCTCTACCGGTACATATAATAGAAAGAGAGATTTTATCCTTACGAGCTCACCGTCTATGGATATTCTGATTTCCAGCAACCTGGAGCGTCTGATCTACCGCATTGCAGGAGAAAATCCAGAGGAATGCGCCAAGCTTATGGAAAATCTTTCTAAGGGCGGGGAGTATACCATCACACCTGAGATGAAAGCCCAGCTGAAGGATTTCTATGGCAATTACTGTACAGAAGAAGAAACCAAGGAAGCAATCCGTGAAGTCTACAAGGCAAGCGATTATGTAATTGACACTCATACAGCAGTTGCTGCTGGTGTATACAAGAAATATGTAAAAGAGACAGGCGATAAGGCTCCGGCAGTGATCGCATCCACCGCAAGTCCCTACAAATTTACCAGAAGCGTTATGGATGCTATTTCAGAAGGGCATGAGAACCTGGATGATTTCGGACTGGCAGATGCGCTGGAGAAGCTTTCCGGTGTGGCAGTTCCGAAAGCAGTTAACGATATCCGTACAGCACCGGTAATTCATGACCGTGTGGTAGACGCAGAAGATATGCCGGCAACTGTGAAAGATATTCTGGGTATTAAGTGAATTTTCGGTGTTTTTTCTGTAAAAAGAATTTGTGCATTTTCTGTTGAAAAACAGTATATACTAGAGTATAATAACTTTTAGAAAAAATGAATCCTGGGATGTGCGAGACCCCTTTTATTTTTGAACCTACATTGACATCAAGGGAATCCAAGATCGCAGTGCGGATGTCAGACCTCTCGTCGTGGTAGGCAGAAGTCCTGTTGAGGATACCCACCTAGCGGTTAGCTAGGCGTCAAAAGAAAGGGAACGGCATTCTGGGATTTTTTAGAACAGGGAGGCAGGTAACATGGGTGTTACAGCAAAAAAATTCGGAGAATTGACCTCAGGGGAGGAGATTACATTATATCGTCTGGAGAATCAGTCAGGCGCTTATGCGGAGGTAATGGATTACGGTGCTATTCTTGTGAAGCTTTGTGTTCCAGATAAAGATGGAAAGCTGACAGACGTAGTACTTGGCTATGATGACGTTCAGCAGTATGAAGTAAATGGATGTTTCTTCGGTGCGATTATCGGAAGAAGCGGCAACCGTATTGCCGGAGCAAAATTCTCCCTCTATGGACAGGAATACCAGCTTGGCAAGAATGAAAATGACAACAATCTTCATAGCGGTCCTAATGGATTTGAGAAGAAGATCTGGACTGTGAAGAATACAGATCCGGATAAGAATGCCATTACTTTTTCCAGAATCAGCCCGGACGGTGAGAATGGTTTCCCTGGAGAATTCCAGGTAGCAGTTACATATGAATTTACAGAGGAGAATACCCTGCAGATTTATTACAGCGGAATCAGTGACAAGGCTACGCTGGCGAATATGACCAATCATTCCTACTTTAACCTTACAGGTGAGGGAAGCGGCAAGGTCCTTGATACATATCTTACCATCCACGCGAAGGATTATAATCCAGTAGACCAGTTTTCCATTCCTACTGGCGAATATGCGGAAGTGGCAGGCACCCCTATGGATTTCAACAAGGCGAAGAAGATCGGGGATGAGATCGAAGCAGACTTCCAGCAGCTGAAATTTACAGGCGGATATGATCATAACTATGTAGCGGACAATTACGCTAAGGGAAATAGAAGAACCATCGCTTCTGCTTATAATGAGACTTCTGGAATTACCATGGATGTGATTTCAGACTGCCCTTGTGTGCAGTTCTATGCAGGTAACTTCGTCATTGATGAGAAGGGCAAGAATGGACATGTTTATAATAAGCGTGAAGGCTTCTGCCTTGAGACACAGGTTGAGCCAAATGCAGTGAATGTGGAAGCATTCCATTCCCCGGTACTGGAAGCTGGCGAGAAATACCAGTCTTTTACAGCATATAAATTTGGCGTAAGAAAATAATAATAGATATTTTTATCTGGTTTTCTTCATATATTTTAAGTGTATGAAGAAGACCAGATTTTTTTATGGAATGAATTATTTTTTACTGGTACTGTTAGGGTGGCTGCTGTTGTTTCGCAAGGCGGCGGAGGTGAACTTAAATAGAGGGGAAGAAAGGAAAAGCAGTGAAACAGCAGGGCTGCCCCGGGAAAAAAAGGATACCGGCCGGGAAGCGGCTGTGGTTAAAGAGAAAGGAAGGACAAGCTCCTGGCTGGGTATTGCGATCACTGGTGCGGGCGTTGGCGCAGCTTACAGCCGTGAACAGAAGGAAAAGTCGGAAAATACCGGGGAACTTTCCATTCGTGTTCTGCTCACGGATTCCGGACAGCAGTCGTATTATCATTCCTCTGTGACGCTGCAGCAAAATGGCGAGGAATACACCTATACACCAGATTCACCGGAAATTCAGAATGATGCTTTGCTCCTGAAGGGAGGGGCGGAAGGCATTGCAGTAACGTCCATTACCCGGGCACAGAAGCCACCTGTTTATTACGGGACTCTGGAAATTAAGAAAACAGATCAGGGGTTATTGCTGATCAATGAGCTTCCCCTGGAAACCTATTTAAAAGGAGTTGTCCCCAGTGAAATGCCAGCCTCCTACGAAGAACAGGCGCTGATGGCACAGGCTGTATGTGCCAGAACCTATGCAATCTGCCAGATTGAGGAAAAAAGCCTGGAGGAAGAATATGGAGCCGATGTAGATGACAGCGTAAATTATCAGGTTTATGGGAATTTTCCGGCAGATGAAAAAATAGACAAAGCCGTGCAGGAGACAAAAGGGATGATCATGTGCCAGAATGGAAAACCAGTTACTGCCTATTATTTTTCCACATCAGCCGGTCAGACCAGCACAGATGAAATATGGGGCACAGATAAGGCTGCCGCGTATTTGAAAAGCGTGGAATGTGAGTTTGACCAGAACATGCCATGGAGCAACTGGAAGGTGACCATTCCATGGGACACATTGGAAGAGAGAACGGCAGATCTGGAAGGAGCGGGCTCTTTGAAAGATCTTCAGGTGGTGAAAAAGAGTGCAAGCGGTGCGGTGACCGGGCTGGAAATTGTAACAGAAAAGGATCCCATAGAGCTGAATGGAGAATATGAGATTCGGGAATTTCTTTCCCCGGCAGGACTTTCGATAACAGAGAAAGATGGAACGCAGGTAAAAGGCGGCAGTCTTCTTCCAAGTGCGTATTTTGATCTGACAACAGAGGCGGGACAGGAGGTACAGATTCAGGGAAAAGGCTATGGACACGGAGTTGGGATGAGCCAGAATGGGGCAAATGAAATGGCAAAGGAAGGTTATACCTGGCAGGAAATCCTGGCATATTTTTTTCAAAATATTACGTTTGAGACTGTTCCATCGTAGTATTCTGCAGCCTCCGACTGGGACATAAACCGTAATCCAAAGGAGCCAAAACCAGGAAAAAGTAGACAGAAAGCCTGTTTCGTGATATGATACAAAAAAATAATTACGAAAATGCAACAGGAGCAATCGTATGGATAAGAAGAAAGAAAAACAGAGTGTTCTTCAGCTGCTGCTTGGCTTTATGGACAGGGCAAATGGAGATCATGTGGGAGCATACGCGGCACAGGCTGCATACTTCCTGATTATGTCTTTTATTCCGTTTATTTTGTTTCTTACAACTATGATTCGTTATACACCTTTAACATATAATATGGTCAGTGAGACCATCCGGGCATTTGTGCCGCATAATATACAGAATTTTGTACTTACCATTGTATCTGAAGTTTATGGCAGAAGTACAGCAGTGGTGCCGATTTCCGCAATTATGGCATTGTGGTCTGCGGGGAAAGCAATGCAGTCTTTGACCAATGGCCTGAATACGATTTACCATGTGAAGGAGACCCGTAACTGGCTGGTGACCAGAATGTATGCAGTGGTATATACGTTTATGTTTGGAATTGCCATTATAGCCAGCCTGCTTCTTCTGGTCCTGGGAAACCAGATCCAGACAATGGCGGGGAAATACGTTCCTTTTCTTGGAAGAATGATCGGGAAGATCATTGGAGCGAGAACAGCACTTGTTTTCGCCGGCTTATTCCTGGTTTTCCTGATTTTGTACAAAATGCTGCCGAACCGTAAGGCAACCCTTAAGAGCCAGGTACCTGGAGCGATTCTGATCGCAGCAGGGTGGTCTTTATTTTCCTATTTCTTTTCAATTTATTTTGATACGTTTCCAGGCTTCAGCAATATGTATGGAAGCCTGACTGCACTGATCATGGTGATGCTGTGGCTTTATATCTGTATGAATCTGCTGCTATATGGGGCGGAGATCAACGCATATTTCGAGAAGCAGTTCAGAATGGCACAGGCATCTATGAGAGAAATGCTGAACCGTGAACATGAAGAAGGAGAGAAAGAATCAGGAAAAGAGAAGAAAAAAACTCTGGAAAAAGAACCTAAGAAAAAGGAGAAATAAAACGAATGCTTTTATATATTGTAAGACATGGCCTGACACCCTGGAACCATCTCCACAAGGCTCAGGGCTCAGCTGATATTCCTCTTGCCCAGGAGGGAATCGATCTTGCGAAAAAGACCGGAGAGGCGTTGCTGGATGTAAAATTTGATATTTGTTTCACAAGTCCACTGCTGCGGGCCAGACAGACTGCCAAGCTGGTCCTTGGAGGAAGGGATGTTCCAACTATCGCTGATGACAGGATCCAGGAAATTAATTTCGGAGTTCTGGAAGGACATATTATGCGCACTGGAAATACCATGGATTCTGACTGTAAGGAGTTTGACCTGTTTTTCCGTGATCCACTGAAATTCCCAAGACCGGAGAACGGAGAGAATATCCAGGATGTTCTGGAGCGTACCAGAGCTTTCTGGAGGGAGAAAACCACAGATCCGTCATTGGCAGATAAGACCGTTCTGGTATCTTCCCATGGCTGTGCTGTGCGAGCCCTTCTTCAGAATATGTATCAGGATCCGGAGCACTTCTGGCATGGATGTGTGCCGCCTAACTGCAGCATCAATCTGGTGGAAGTGAAAGGTGGCAAGGCGAGATTCCTAGAGGAAGATAAGGTTTACGCCTGAAATTGAATGATGTGTTATAATACCCCTAGTTATGTGAAAAAGCTGTGAAAAGCTTCTTTTTACTGACCAGGGGTATGTTTTTTTCTTGTTATTGGATAATAATTGTGATATTATGATAAAAAATGTACCACTATTAATAGAAAATTCACAAAATGCACCAAAGAAGCAGGCTGTGTACGGTTTCTATGACATAGGGCAGCTGACTTTTGTATATGGTGATGCCGCCGAAGGCGACATGTCCGTTTTGTGAAAATACAAATGGGGAGGCAGACAATGAAGAAAAAAATCACACATTCGATATTGTTTGTTGCGGTTCTTGCAGGCACCACTGCTTTGACTTTATTTGCAGGCAGGGGAAATTTATCGTCTACGATTTATAACTTTGTATTTCTGGCGGTGATCGCAGTTCTGTATATGATCGCAATGTTTGGCGGAATGTTCCGGATGAACAATCTTAGCAATGCATTTCACAGAGCAGTAGAGGAATTGAACGGAATGTTCAAGACTCCGGGTAAGACGGATCCGAAGAATCTGACCTATCTGGGTGAGCTGTTCGATGATAAGTATCTGGATCAGAAGATGGACAGCTTTACAGACAGCATTAACAACAGTAAAGAGGGACTTGGAGATATCGAGGAATTTATCAATGAAGATGAGCTTGATATCCATGTACATAAGAAGCTTCTGGAAATGGTTCCGGATATTTTTACCAGTCTTGGTATTTTAGGAACCTTCCTTGGACTGGTCTGGGGACTTCGTGATTTCCAGCCTACAGACTACAGTGCCATGACTTCTTCTGTGGCAGCACTGGTGGAGGGTATCAAGGTTGCGTTCCTTACTTCCATTTACGGTATTTCATTTTCGATTATTTATACCTTTGGCATGAAGGGAGAGTATTCCTCCATGACAGAGGAACTTCAGGCATTTCTTGAGAAATTCCATTCTTATGTAATGCCTACTGCAGAGAACGAATCCAGGAACCTGCTTCTTGCAAGCCAGAAGCTGCAGACAAGTGCCATGAAACAGATGGCAGAGCAGTTTTCCGTTCAGATGGCGGACAGCTTTGAGAAGGTGATCACACCTACCTTCCAGAAAATGAACGATTCTCTGGACATGCTGGTAGCTTCCGTAACCAGATGCCAGGAGGATGCCATCCGGGAGATTTCCGATGAATTCCTGAAACAGATGAATGATTCTTTCCATCTGCAGTTCCGTGATTTTAATGTGGCTCTGGATCAGTTAAAGAAGGCACAAAAGGAGAACACCGCTTATACGTCTGCCATGTATCAGACTATGAGCCAGAAGCTTACGGAGACTTACGACAAGCAGGATAAAGCAATTACAGATATGGTAAAAGAGATGGGCGGTATGCAGACCCGGTACATGTCTACTGCCAACCGGATCCTTTCCGAGAATCAGGAGATCCAGAAAATGCAGCAGCAGGATTACCAGCATGTTGTGGATTACCTGAAGGATGCAGAGAAGTCTGCTGCCAAGTTCTGGGTTGCCTGCAACCAGGCTATGCAGAAATATGTTGAGACAGCTGCAGCGTCCATTGAGAAAGTGGGAGCTACCGGTCAGGCAAGTGCGGATCTGATCCGCGCCAATCAGAAAATGGCAGAAGAGTTTACTGCTCAGATGGAAGATTTTGCCCAGTATCAGAGACTTTCCTATAAGACTATGGAGCAGGTACGCAAGCTTCTTAGCGAGGTGACCGCTGCCAATACCAGAGACGTATCCCTGATCGCAAGCGGACGGAATGATTCCATAGATAAGCTTGGCAATCTGATTGCCCAGCAGAATGAAGGACAGCAGGCTCTTCTGGAGGAGATCAATAAGAATATGAAAGAGCTTTCCAAAGCAGCACAGAAAGGAAAATTTGGCTTATTCAGATAAGAGGAGATAGACATGCGCAAAAAAAGAAAATCAGGGGATGGGGGCTTTAATGTATGGCGTTCTTATTCCGATGTTATGGCTGGCGTTCTGCTTCTTTTCATACTGATCATGTCATTGACACTTTTCCAGGCTCAGAAGAGCTACGACGAGAGTATTCAGGAGAGAGATGAGAAGCTGGCTTTGCAGGCAGAGTATACAGCTGATCTTCTTGCCAAGCAGAATACCATTGATGAACAGGAAGGCGCCATTAAGACCAGAGATGAGAAGCTGACGGCATTGGCGCAGACTCTTGCCGAGCAGGAAGCGAAGCTGAAAGAACAGCAGGCACTTCTGGACCAGCAGCAGACAGATCTGGATGAGAAGACCACATTGTTAACCCAGCAGCAGACCAAGATCGATAATATTATCGGTGTCAAAGCAGAGGTTGTAGAGGCGCTTCAGCAGGAATTCCAGAAAAATAATATTAATGTGAATCTGGATGCCCAGACGGGAGCGATGACATTGGACGCCAGTGTATTGTTTGATGTAGATGAGTCAGAGCTTACAGATGCAGGTAAGGAGGCTCTTCGAAATGTACTTCCGATCTACTGTAAAGTATTGATGGAGGATACCTATAAGAATTATCTTGCGGAGATCATTATTGACGGCTATACGGATACAGATGGAGATTACGCATATAACCTGGAATTATCCCAGCAGCGTTCTCTTGCAGTTGCACAGTATCTTCTGGATATTCAGGGTGAGTTCCTGACAGAAGATCAGAGCCTTGATCTTCAGGATTACCTTACCGTAAATGGACACTCCATGGCGAACCCGATCCTGGATGCAGATGGAAATGTAGATAAAGAGGCTTCCCGTCGTGTAGAGGTTAAGTTCAGACTGAAAGATGACGAGATGATCGATGAACTGAGTAAGATCATGTCTGGAAGTGATGAGAGCACATCAGCAGATACTGCTACAGATACCTCCACAGATAATTCTGCGGACAGCAGTACAGATACTGCCCAGTAAAGAACGAAGCATTGCTGTATTGCAGAAATGCAGTTGTCAGACTGACAAGATAGAGACAGATCAGAAGTGGGATCTGTAAAAGAAAAGAGTATTTCAAATCCTCTGATCAGAAGATTTGAAATACTCTTTGTGTATAGTGGGATTATTTTAATTTCCAGAAAAGATATTCAAGGGTATGTATCAAATATTGTCTTTGTTTTTCTGTATTTTCCAGAAATTCTTTGGAGCAGGGGAACCAGGTATAGCAGGTCTCCCTTGTTGCTGATTGTTTCAGCCCTTTTTCCATGAATTGACTGATGGATTTTGGAACTGCCATGTCTTCTCCTGGAAGATAATCATAACTTTTATAATTGCTGTAATACTGGCGGATCCGGCCATTTACAGGCTTTACAAGAATGCTTACCAGATCCTCCTGCCCGGTAATATAAAACTCTTCTGTACTGTTGGAAAATGCAGCAGGCAGGCTGTAATGGAGCTTCATCTGCAAAATAAGGTTTTCACCGTCAAAATCAGCTCCGTTTACGTCAAACATTCCATCCTTAAGGGTAAGATATCCCAACATCTTAAACACATCTCCAAGACCAAGAAGATCTTCCATGTTATGGCCCATAACGGTATCCAGGTCTGTATGCTCCCTGTGAGCCATATATTTTTTATAGACCTTGATACATTCACCACCATTGCAGTAAACCCGTTTCTGTTCTCCGAGAAAGGCCTCCATCTGTTCCTGCTTCAGTCCGGGAAGCTTCAGAAATCCTTTCAGGGGACGCAGTGCTTTATATAAGTCGAAAGAGGGGATTCCCTCAAAGGGATCGGGCAGCTCATGGAATTTGCAGCGGGCCTGCAGATAGGGCTGGTCAAAGGAATCTCCATTATACTGAATGGTGCAGTTGAAATTTTTTATAAATTCTGAAAATACCTCTAATAAGGCTTTTTCCTCCCGAAAATCAGGGGCAAGCCACTGATACAGCTGCCAGGAGTCCTCTTCATAGCAAATTGCGCCAATTAAATACAAAAAAGAGGAATTTCGTCCTAATCCAGTGGTCTCAATATCATAAAACAGAGGCGAAAAATTGACATCATCTGTGCTGTTTCCAGACAAATTTTTAACAGTCTCAAAGGCTGGAAAGCCTTGTAAAATCGGCATTTTTTTAACAATCAACATGCTTATACTCCTTTCATGGATTGTATTCAATTATACACAATTTTTTTCCTTTTAGGTAGTGAATTTTTTTACAAAATGTTGTATAGTAGAATGTATAGAATAGTCAGAATATATAAATGCCAGGTTCAAAAGTTCAAAAAGCTGTCATGGTTATATGAGAAAGCGTTTAAACTTGGAACCTGTGGTATTAATAAAAAGAAAAGGAGAGACATATGTGGGATTTGGCAATTAACGGAGTGGATTTTTATCACATCGCCAACTGGTTTTACATATACAGTTTTCTTGGATGGCTGTGGGAAACCTGCTACGTGTCAGTACGAAAGGGCAAGCTGATAAACAGAGGATTTATCAATGGCCCCTTATGTACCATATACGGCTGCGGTGCACTTGCGGTGTACATGATCCTTCTTCCCATCAGCGACAATCTGCTGCTCCTGTTTGTGGGAGGAATCGTAGTGGCCACTGCACTGGAATATGTGACAGCTGTCTTGATGGAAAATATCTTCCATACGTCCTGGTGGGATTACAGCGATAAGAAATTTAACTTCCAGGGACGTATCTGTCTTGGCTGTTCCCTTGGCTGGGGATTGTTTACAGTAGGACTTTTTAAGGTACTTCATCCGGTGGTTTCGGATTTTACAGAGCTGTATTCCAGAAGAACCGGTGAGATTGCCGTATGTGTGATTACAGTGGTCTATATTGTGGATTTCGCTTTTTCCGCAGCAGCAGCTTTCCATATCCACGAGCGTATCCCTGCATGGGAGCAGGCTCTGGATCAGATGCGTGTGGAGCTGCTTGTACAGGCCCGTGAGAAGATGGAGAATCTGGAAGAGAGCAGCGGCCTTTCCAGAGAGAAGATCAAGAAACAGCTGGAGAGCCAGCTTGGACGCCTGGATGACATTGCCCTGATCAAGGAACTGGAAGAGAAGAGAGCCGGTATGATGAGCGATATTTCCGAAGAACTTCAGAAACGCAAAGAGGCTATGGCTGGAAAAGTCAGCTACAATATGCAGCGTTTTGTAAAGGCATACCCGAATCTGAACCGTGGATATAAGATCCACAGAAAAAAGAAATTTGGCAGGAAGGGTACAGACGCGGAATAAATGAAAAAACTGCTCTTACAACGCAGACAAAGCTGTGAGGGCGCATAATCTATTATCCAGACAAAAGTAAAATGAAATATAAATATTAAAGCAGACAAAGAATCAGGTTGCTGCGGACAAAAGAGTCAGTGATCAATAATATAAAGGCGGTGAATATTAGTGCGATTAACTTTTAAAGGAGGCGTACACCCCTTCGAGGGGAAAGAAATGTCAAAGGACTGCCCGGTGGAGAAATATCTCCCCAAGGCTGATCTGGCATACCCATTGTCCCAGCATATTGGTGCTCCGGCCAAGCCAGTGGTTGCAAAAGGTGACCGTGTGCTTGCAGGACAGATGATCGCAGAAGCCGGCGGATTTGTATCTGCCCCTGTTCATGCTTCTGTATCCGGTACGGTAAAAGGTATCGAGAAACGTCTTACAGCTACCGGAAGCATGGTAGATTCCATTATTGTGGAAAATGACGGATTATATGAGGAAACGGAATTTTCCCCGGCAAATCCGGCAGATCTCACCCGTGAAGAGATTATCGGAAGAATCCGCGACGGCGGCGTAGTAGGACTTGGAGGTGCAGGCTTCCCCACACATGTGAAGCTCTCTCCTAAGGAACCGGACAAGATCGAGTACATACTGGTAAATGGTGCAGAGTGCGAGCCTTATCTGACAAGTGATTACAGGCGCATGATGGACCAGCCGGAGAAGGTTGTGGAAGGCCTGAAGATCGTAGTAGGTCTTTTCCCCAATGCAAAGGGCTGTATCTGCATTGAGGACAATAAGCCGGACTGTATTGCCAAGATGAAAGAGCTGACAGCCGGTGTCCCGAATATCGAAGTAAAGGAAATGATGACCAAATACCCCCAGGGTGGTGAGCGTACCCTGATCTATGCGGTGACAGGAAGAGAGATCAATTCCTCCATGCTTCCTGCAGATGCTGGATGTATTGTAGATAATGTTGAGACAATTTGCAGTATTTATGATGCAGTAGCACTTGGAAGACCGATCATGAAGAGGATTTTTACAGTAACCGGTAAAGGAATCAACCGTCCGGCACATTTTGAAGTCTGTACAGGAACGGATATGGCCGAACTGATCGATGCAGCTGGTGGACTGAAGGAACATGCCGGCAAAGTGATTTCCGGCGGTCCTATGATGGGATTTGCTATGTATGATCTTCATGTACCGTGTGTGAAGACTTCTTCATCCCTTCTGTGTATGCAGAGTGATCCGGTATCCGATGCGAAAGAGGAAGAGACCGCCTGCATTAACTGTGGACGCTGCGTAAGCGTCTGTCCGGGACACGTGATCCCGGCAAGACTTGCCACCTTTGCACAGCGCGGCGATATGGAGAATTTCCAGAAGTTTGACGGAATGGAATGCTGTGAGTGCGGCTGCTGCAGCTATATCTGCCCGGCCAAACGTCCGTTGACACAGAGCATCAAGTCCATGCGTAAAATGGTGCTGGCAAGCAGGAAGAAGAAATAATAAGGGGGAAGAAACGAATGGAACAAATGTTAAACGTATCATCTAATCCCCATGTGCGGGCAAGGATGACCACTGCCAAGATTATGCAGCTGGTTACCATCGCACTTTTGCCTGCTGCCATCGTGGGAGTTTATAATTATGGATTAAAGGCACTTGCCATTCTGGTGGTATCCACCGGCAGTGCAGTGCTTGCAGAGTGGTTATATGACCATTTCATGCACAAGAAAAATACAGTGAAGGATTTCAGTGCAGTGGTAACTGGTCTTCTTATCGGTATGAATATGCCTGCAGGAATTCCAATCTGGATTCCGGCACTTGGCAGTGTATTTGCAATTATTGTGGTAAAACAGCTTTTCGGCGGCCTTGGCCAGAACTTTATGAACCCGGCCCTTGCAGCCCGCTGTTTCCTTATGATTTCCTTCGCAGGAAAGATGACTGATTTTTCCGTATCAGACAGCTTTAAAGGTGCTGTAGATGGTGTGACAGGAGCTACCCCTCTGGCAGCACTTCGGGATCACGGTTTTGTAGCTGGTTCTTCTGTTCCCATCAAGAATCTGATCTTTGGTAATATCCAGGGAACTATCGGTGAGACATCCGTCATTGCCATCCTCATTGGTGCGGCAATCTTACTTTGCTACAAAGTGATCAGTGCAAGGATCCCGCTTACCTATATCGGCAGCTTTGCCGTATTTGTGATCATTTACATGCTTGCTTCTGGCAAGGGCTTTGACGTAAATTATCTGCTTACCCATCTTTGCGGCGGCGGTCTTATGCTTGGCGCATGGTTCATGGCCACAGATTATGTGACAAGCCCCATCACACCGAAAGGACAGTATGTATACGGCGTCTGTCTTGGTGTCCTGACCGGAATTTTCCGTATTTTCGGAGCTTCCGCAGAGGGCGTTTCCTATGCGATTATTTTCTGCAACCTTCTGGTACCGCAGATTGAGCGGTTCACCCGCCCGGTTGCTTTTGGAAAAGGAGGCGCGAAGAAATGAAAAACAAGATCGTGAAAGATACTCTTGCGCTGACTGTGATCACACTGGTTTCCGGACTGCTTCTTGGTTTTGTCAATGACATTACAGCAGGTCCTATCGCAAGCCAGCAGGCGAAAGAGAAAGAAGAAGCGTACAAGGCTGTATTTGCTGACGCAGCCAGCTTTGAAGTAGTGACAAGCGGTGAGGATGCCGATCTGGAAAGCTATCTGGATGAAAACGGCTACACTGCCCAGAATATTGACGAGGTCATGCTGGCAAAGGATGATGCTGGCAATGAGCTTGGCTATGCTTTTACCGTGACAACAGCAGAAGGCTATGGCGGAGACATCCAGTTTGCCATGGGTATTCAGGATGATGGAACCCTGAACGGAATCTCTATTTTGTCCATCAGTGAGACTGCCGGTCTTGGTATGCGTGCAACTACTGATGATTTCAAGAATCAGTTCAAGGATAAAAACGTAGAGAAATTTACCTACACAAAGACTGGTGCCACCTCAGAGGATGAGATTGACGCTTTAAGCGGCGCGACAATTACCACAAATGCCATGACAAATGGCGTCAATGCAGGACTTGCCGCATTCCGTTATGAGAAAGGGGGCAGCCAGAAATGAAAAAGAATACACCATCTGAACGACTGATAAACGGTATTATCAAAGAAAATCCTACCTTTGTGCTGATGCTTGGTATGTGTCCTACACTGGCCATCACCACATCTGCCATCAATGGTATTGGAATGGGACTTACCACAACGGTAATTCTGGCAGCATCCAACCTGATGATCTCCCTGCTCCGTAATTTTATTCCGGACAGTGTGCGTATGCCAGCTTACATTGTTGTCGTAGCATCCTTTGTAACAATTGTACAGATGCTTCTCCAGGGATTTATTCCGTTCCTGTATTCTTCCCTTGGAATCTATATTCCACTGATCGTTGTAAACTGTATCATCCTGGGAAGAGCAGAGGCTTATGCATCCAAGAATAAACCGATTCCGTCACTTTTTGATGGTATTGGAATGGGACTTGGATTTACTTTAAGCATCACCTGCATCGGTGCAGTACGTGAGCTGATCGGTGCTGGCAGCATTTTTGGCAAACAGATCCTTCCTCTTGCAGACGCTGCAGCTGGAAAAATGGGTTATGAGCCGGTAACTATCTTTATTCTTGCACCTGGCGCATTCTTTGTCCTTGCATTTTTATCTGCGATCCAGAATAAATTCAAGCTTGGCGCTGCAAAACGCGGCATTGATCCAAGCAACCCGGATTGCAAGGGCGGCTGTGCTTCCTGCGGAAATTCCATGTGTTCAGGAAAAAGGGGGTAAGAGAAGATGAAAGAATTATTACTGATCATTGTAAGCTCTGCGCTGGTAAATAACGTAGTCCTCAGCCAGTTCATGGGTCTTTGCCCGTTCCTTGGCGTATCCAAGACCACGGATACAGCAGCTGGTATGGGCGGTGCGGTTATTTTCGTAATCACCCTGTCCTCCTTTGTCACAAGTGTGATCTACAAGCTGATCCTTCAGCCCCTGGATCTGACTTACCTTCAGACCATCGTGTTCATTCTGATCATTGCGGCTCTGGTACAGTTTGTAGAAATGTTCCTGAAAAAGAGCATGCCTTCCCTGTATAAAGCACTTGGTGTGTATCTGCCTCTGATCACCACAAACTGCGCAGTTCTTGGTGTGGCTCTTACAAACGTGCAGAAGGATTACAACATTCTGGAAGGTACTGTGAATGGTTTTGCAACAGCATTTGGTTTCTCCATCTCTATTGTACTGATGGCAGGAATTCGTGAAAAAATTGCCTATAACGATATCCCGGAATCATTCCAGGGATTCCCAACCGTTCTTCTGACAGCTGGATTGATGGCAATTGCGTTCTTCGGATTTTCAGGATTAATTTAAGGAGGCGTCGGGATGAATATTAGTGCGATTATAGCGGCAACAATTCTGGTTGCGGCAGTAGGCCTCTTCATCGGTGTTTTCCTTGGAGTAGCCGGAAAAAAATTTGCTGTAGAGGTTGATGAGAAGGAAGTGGCCATCAGAGAGGCTCTTCCTGGAAATAACTGCGGTGGCTGCGGATATCCTGGCTGTGATGGTCTGGCAGCAGCAATCGCAAAAGGCGAAGCACCTGTAAACCGCTGCCCGGTAGGCGGCGAGCCTGTTGGAAAGATCATTGCCGGGATCATGGGACAGGAGGCTGTGGAGACAGCACGTCAGGTAGCCCATGTGAAATGCTCCGGAACCTGTGAAAAGGCGAAAGAGGAGTATGTTTACACTGGTGTGGAAGACTGTGAAATGCTTCCCTTCGTGCCAAACGGCGGTGCAAAAGCCTGTACATATGGCTGCTGCGGCTTTGGAAGCTGCGTGAAGGTCTGTCCTTTTCATGCGATCCATATTGTAGATGGAATCGCTGTGGTTGACAAAGAAGCATGTAAAGCCTGCGGTAAATGCGTTGCCAAATGTCCAAGACACCTGATTGAGCTGATCCCATACGATCAGAAGGTGGCGGTAGACTGCAGCTCCCACGACAAAGGCAAACAGGTAATGGCTGCCTGTGAGGTTGGCTGTATCGGTTGTAAGAAGTGCGAGAAGACCTGTCCGAATGGGGCTGTTACAGTTGAGAATTTCTGTGCACACATTGATTATGAGAAGTGTACGGGATGCGGGGCTTGTAAGGAGGCCTGCCCGAGAGGGGTTATCCGGGAAGCCTGAAAATGGTATCTGCGGCAATAATACTGCCAGAAATAGCTATAAAATCTGCTATATTTTGCTGAAGTAAAAATTGAAAGCCTGTATTTTCAGTTTGCTGACATAGAATGTGAATTTTATGAAAATCAGCGACTGGAATGCAGGCTTTTTGTGTTATAGAAATTTTCCAATGTCCCTAAAGCCTTTGGGACAGATATCTTTTTTGTTTACGCTTTGCTGCGGGTGTGATATGATGTTCCAATCAGGATTATATAGTTGCAGATAAAGAATCCTGCAAGGTTTTTATATTAAATATCACACACAAAAGAGGAGACACGCATATGATCTGGAAATTACTATGGCTGTTTCTCATTTACTCCTTCGCAGGCTGGGTACTTGAGACAGTTCTTGCTTCCCTGAAACAAAAGAAATTTGCCAACCGGGGTATTATCAACGGCCCGTTCTGTCTGATCTATGGCTTCGGAGGATTCTTTATCACCGCATTTACAAGGGAACTGACAGGCATCTGGCTGTTTATCGGTTCTGCCATTGTGGCATCCCTGGTGGAGTGGATCGCCGGACACCTGATTGAAATGTGGTACCATGAGAGATGGTGGGATTATCGGAAAATGAAATGGAACCTGGACGGTTACATCAGTGTTCCCACATCCTGTATCTGGGGCCTTTTGGGTGTATTTGTAGTAAAGATTGGAAACGGTCTTTGCATAAATGTATATAATCTGCTCCCGGGACTGGTGGCACGTATTGTGATCCTTACCTTGATCGGTTTTCTGGCTATGGATGCTATTGCCACTTTGACCATTCTTTTTGGACACAGTAAAAATCCGGAGAGATGGATTGAAACAGAGCATAATATTGACTCCGTAACCTGGAAACTTGGAGCCAAGATTGATGATTTTGTAAACCGTCGAATTACCAAAGCCTATCCACAGAAGCAGCATATGGAGAAAGAGGAGGCTCATCCGGAGATTTTTGCCTATGGATGCAGCTTTTATAAGATCATTCTGCTGTTCTTTATCGGGGCATTTCTGGGAGATATCACAGAGACTATTTTCTGCCGGATCACAGCGGGATACTGGATGAGCCGTAGCAGTGTGGTATGGGGAGATTTCAGCATTGTGTGGGGACTTGCCATTGCAGCGGTGACAGCCCTTCTTTACAGATACCGGAATCGTTCTGAACAGTTCCTTTTCTGGATGGGAACTTTCCTGGGCGGTGCTTATGAATATATCTGCAGCGTTTTCACGGAAATTGTGTTTGGAACTGTATTCTGGGATTACAGTGATATTCCGTTTAACCTTGGAGGCAGAATCAATCTTCTTTACTGCTTTTTCTGGGGATTTGCAGCTGTTGTGTGGTTTAAGGTGCTTTACCCGAGAGTATCCCGGCTGATCGAGAAGTTTCCGGTAAAGCCAGGCAAGGTGATCACATGGCTGCTCCTTGTTTTTATGCTGGCAGATGGAATTGTGTCCAGCGCAGCTCTGGCACGTTACAATGCAAGAAGCAACGGCATAGAAGCATCTAACAGCTTTGAGAGCTGGGTGGATGAGCACTTTGATGATGCGCGGATGGCAAAAGTTTATCCGAAAGCGAAAAAGGTGGATTAACAGCAGAAAAATCCGAAGAGGTTTTTCGAGAACTATGTAAAAGCTGATTTACGAAATGTATCTGCGAGAAACGCAAGTGTATTCCTGGAACTTGGCTTGGAAATATAGCTGAATTGTTAAAACAAAGTAAACAGTGTAAAGAATTGAAAAAAGAATAAAACGCACATGTGACGCTTCTGTTAAATGTGAGTCAAATGACAGAAAACACTATTGTTTTCTGAAAATTACAGTGCTATACTCCTTTCGGACAGGGAAATAAGGGCCCAAAAGTTTCCTTCCCCTATATCTGAAAGGAGTATTTGATTATTATGAAAAGAAAATATATCGCCGCAGTTTTAACTGTTTTTGCAATGACAACTGTTTGTTCTACAGCCTTTGGTGCTACCGAGCATTATACCGACAGCAGCGTAATCGGAGCTGAGAGCGGCTGGGATGAGTGGGTAGCAAACTGGGATGAAACAGCCACAGATTTTACAAAGGTTTCCCTTACCCCTGGAAAAGATGACACAGAACTGAATTTTGCATGGTACAGCGAAAAAACAGATGCAGCTGCTACACCGGTTGTTCATTTCGGAACAGACAAAGAGAATCTGGATACCTTCGAAGGTGAAGCTGGAGATGTGGACCAGGATCTTACCGGCGATAAAGCATATGAATACAATCATGTAACTGTTACAGGACTTGAGCCAAACACCACATACTATTACACAGTTGAGAAAAATGGTGAGCAGACAGAAGCAGTTGAATATACAACAAAGAGCACTGACACTGTAAAAATGATCTATGTTGGAGACCCACAGATCGGTGCTTCCAAAGGCCAGACACAGGATGGCGCAGAACTGGTACATGACGACGGCGCAGCTAATACAGCAGCAAGGAACGATGGATTTTCCTGGAACCGTACCTTAAATACAGCACTTGCAGAAAACCCGGATGTAAACTTTGTGATCTCCGCTGGTGACCAGGTAAACAAAACCGGCGCTGCAAAGGAAGAAGAGTATGCTTCTTACCTTAGCGCAGATGCACTTGTAAGCCTTCCGGTTGCAACTACAATTGGAAACCACGATTCCCTGAATCCGGACTACGCATATCATTTCAATAACCCGAACAACACTGAGAATGGAAAAACAGCAGCCGGCGGTGACTATTACTACAGCTATGGTGAGGGACTTTTCATTGTTCTGAATACCAACAACTACAATGTGGCAGAGCATCAGAACACCATTGAAGAGGCTGTAAAGGCTTACCCGGATGCAAAATGGCGTATCGTAACCATCCATCAGGATATTTACGGTTCCGGTCTTGACCACTCTGATACAGACGGAATGATCCTTCGTACACAGCTGACTCCGATCTTTGATGCAAATGATATTGATGTGGTACTTCAGGGACATGACCATACATACAGCCGTTCCAAACTTCTCTATGGTGATGGACAGACACATCAGAGCTATGAGTTCCAGTTAAATGCAGATGGAACGGATTATGACTGGGATCACGCCGCAAATGTTGAGACTGGCGAGCAGATCGCTTTAAATCCAGAAGATGGAGATGAGGAAGGAAAGGCAGCACTTGAGGCATTCCAGGAAGATAACAAATGTTACACCATTGAAGATGTAGATGGAAATACGGTAACAAATCCTGAGGGAACTCTTTACATGACTGCAAACTCCGCTTCCGGTTCCAAATATTATGAGCTTATTTCCACACAGCAGGATTACATTGCAGTGCGCAGCCAGAACTGGCTTCCAAGCTACTCCATCATCACAATGGATGCTGAGAAATTCTCTATTGATACTTATCAGATCACAGATGATGGCAGCGTAGAAGCAATCGACGATACCTTTACAATTGAGAAAACTGCGAAATAATTTTGGAGCAAAAATGAATCAGATGCAAAACAAAAACAACGCCGGACTTCGCTTTTCTAGAAAAGCAGTCTGGCGCTGTATCTTAGGATTAATGATCGTTTTATTTGGAATCTTTGTTTACCGTTTGAATCAGGTGGACAAAACAGAACTGGTTGTCCGTACAGGACAAACCTTTGAAAAAGCAGAAGTGACAGAAATCCTCCAGGATAATCTGGAAGACAACGGAACCCGTGTGGGAGAGCAGAAAGTATGTGTGCGCATGCTCACCGGTATCCGAAAAGGAGAAGAACTTGAAATAACCAGCAGCTCTGGTTACCTGTTTGGTGCTGCCTGTAAAGTTGGAATGAAAGTGATCGTGATGCAAAGTGTAGCCGGAAATACTACTATCGCCAGTGTATACACCCAGGACAGGGAGTGGGTGATCTACATTTTTGCAGCACTTTATCTCCTGGCATTGTGCGCTATTGGCGGACGCCAGGGTATAAAAGGATGTATCGGGCTTGTGTTTACCTTTTTCTGCGTGATCTTCGTATACCTGCCTATGATCTACCGGAATATTTCTCCATTTGGATCAGCGGTGTTCGTGTGCTTTATTACCACCCTGGTGACCATGTACATGATCGGCGGAGCCACCAGGAAAACCATTGCAGCTACCACCGGAACCGTGGCCGGTGTGGTGATCGCCGGAATTTCCGCCCAGCTGTTCAGCATGGCTTCTGGAATCACAGGCTATAATGTTTCCGATATTGAGACTTTGATGACCTTGTGGAACACAAATGGAATCCAGGTAGGCGGCCTCCTTTTTTCAGGACTTCTTATTTCCTGCCTGGGAGCTGTGATGGATGTGGCCATGTCCGTTTGCAGCTCCATGTATGAAATCTACAACCAGAATCTGGCCATGAGCCGCGCCCAGCTGTTTAAAGCAGGCATGCACGTTGCCCGCGATATGATGGGAACTGACAGCAACACCCTGATCCTTGCCTTTGCAGGAAGCAGTGTAAGCATGCTCCTTCTGGACTACGCCTATGATCTCCCTTATCAGCAGATCATCAACTCTAATAACATTGGAATCGCCATCATGCAAGGTTTGGCAGGAAGCTTCGGAATCGTGCTTTCCGTGCCGCTGACAGTTTTGATCTGTACAATTCTTTACCATGGGAAAATTAAAAAAGAAGATTGTTAATCCTATATTATTCACGGCACAGCCGTGAAAGTGGCTGAAAGCCATATAGTTACTGTATTTTGCTGAATATTGCTTTTTACCTATCAAGTGAATGAAAAAAGAGCATCCATTTGTGGTAAAATTAAGGTGTTCAAAGTCTTAACAATCCCAAACAAAGGAGCCCTTTATGAGTATTGTAAACACCTTAGC
>NZ_JBQKLL010000043.1:0-30192 GCF_052116245.1 Blautia sp. Sow4_E7 | reverse complement strand
GCTTAGTTATCTCTCGTCATTACTGTTTTTAAAAGTTTCATTCGAAAATGAATTGTATAAAGAAATTTTCGAGAATCGTATGTGTTTCACTGTTTAGTTATCAAGGTTGTTTATCTGTCGTTGTCTGTCCGACAGCTTGTTTATATTACCACAAGCATTTTCGTTTGTCAACAACTTTTTTTATTTTCTTTTGAAAAACTTTTGAAGCTTTTCAAAAAGAAATCCCGCTTCCTCAGAAGCGAGATTCAGTATAACACCGGTGTTGCTATTCGTCAACCCCTTTTTTTCAATTTTTTTGATTTTTTTACACGATTTAACAAATTTCCTTTTTTAATTCCCATAGAAAACGCTCATAAACACCTTCACGAAGATATTCTGGTTATACAGAAAATTCATAAAAGTGTCCTTCTGTACCAGTTCCATCCCCTGTTTTCCCAGTGAAGTGTCGCATAGTAAAGTCAGCACCAGAAGGGCGATCCAGATAAAGATCACGCACTTTATCCCTCCCACTGCTCCTCCAGCCAGCTTGTTGATTCCATTGATGACCGGCAGTTTTGTCAGAACATTCAGTATATATCCCAGCAGCTTGATCACAACTGCAGAAATGATATAAGAAAGAAGGAACGAAATACCATTCACCGCCATTACTGCAAGGGAATCTGAAATATATTCAGAAAAGGTGCTTACAGCAAGATAGCGGTAGGTCTCTACGGTATTATTTTCCACCAGCGTATTCTTCAAAAGGTCTGGGAGCTCCATGCTCTCTACCACCTGTGCCTGTTCTTCTTTGTCCAGGACTTTCCTATTATCCGTCTGTTCCATTACCATGTCCTGGCATTTTTCCTGAATCACGGTATATACAGGGGTATACTCCCTTACGAATGTATTTACATATGGATTGATCACCCAGACAAGAAGAAAGGAAATGATCATGAAAAAGGCGGATACCACTTCTTTTACAAATCCTTTTCGGAACCCCAAAATGCAGGCGGAAATAATCAGAACAGTTCCAACAATTCCAAGCCATGTCCAGCTTATGTCCATCTTTTTCTCCTTAGCTGAGTTTTATCACATTTACACCTGTATCAAGAACAAGCAGATATTTGTTCCATCCAAGTTTAAAGAAATCCTTTACCGTTCCATCAATGCTTCCAAAATATTTTTCTTTGCCATTCTCATTCATAACACACAGCTGGGAACTGTTATACATGATAATATAACCGTCACTCATTCTGATGGTAGAATATGGAATATTAAAATCCTTGCTGAATTTCAATTTTCCATCAGCAGAATATACCTGCATGGTGTATTGTTTGTCTTTTCTGTCATTTTTGAATACCAGGCCGATATTATTCTCGTCATAGAAGGTGCTGACGATCTCACTTTCCACCTGGATGGTCTTAAGTTCCTTGGGAATCTGACGTCCGGAATATAAAGTAAATCCGTCATCCCGCAGAGCTACTGCATTGCTTCCAAGATACTGGATCTGGGGAACCACCACACCGTCATAGGTATAGCCACTTACAATACGGTCATCTTCATTCTGTCCAACTTCTCCGAAATTATAAAAAGCTACATAGCTTGTGGTCTGACTGCTGTCCACATACTGATAGGCTACCATCATTACCACGCCATTATCTGCCAGCGTTACATCCATAGGATATCCAGGATCCTGAATGTTCGTCTGGTTCTCTGCGATCAGACTTCCGTCCAGATTATAGAAGTTGATCCAGGTATGATCGCCTCCGTCCAGAATCGCCGCAGCCATTCCGGTCTTGGAAACTTTTGCTTTCACAATACTGTAGGAAGTGGTTACGGTTCCGGTAATTCCATTTTTGTTCAGGAAAACCATGGAAGTGCCATCTTTGTCTGCGATAACCGCACAGTCTCCCCACACATCCGCTACAGGATTCTGCATGTCGTACGTCTGGGACCATACCGTTTCCAGCTTATCATTTACAAGAGACACCTCATCCGAGCTGTAGCGCAGGATCTTTCCTGCCAGGTTCATGTACTGTGTGGATACTGTATCTTCCTGTTCGCTGGAAGCCTGTACTTTATAGCTTCGGTAGGTCCGCATCTCCAGGAAAAGGAAGCCGGCCAAAACCACGATCGCCACAGCTAATATAACAGCAATAGGCTTCAGCACAGCTTTCCTTTTACGCATGGCTGCTTTGAACTTTTTCCTTGCAGCTTCGCCTCCCTGGGCACCTGCCTGGGCTTTCTCTAGGCGGCGTTTCTCTGCAAGCAGACGCTTCCGCCGCAATTTCTTTTTGATATTCTTAAATGTGTTTGCCATAATTTACCCTTGCCTTATGTTTTCTGTTTAACATCATTTGTTCGATTATACCACATTCCATTATGGTAATACAATCATTTGGCCAGGATAAATCACCTGGTTTTCCGTGAGATTGTTCAGCCGGCAGATTTCTGCAATGGCATCTGTACTGCCATAATGGGAAATACTTATCTGATACAGGGTGTCACCAGGCTTGATCATATAGTTTTCATAAACCTTGTCGGAAGAAGCGGCCGTCTCCTGTTTTTTTATTTTTCGGTCGTCTGCTTCCTGGGAAAACTGCTGTTCTTCCAGCGCCTGGGTATTCTCTGCCGTCTGGGTGTTCTCTGTGGCGGCAGTTCCAGCAGAGTATTCCGCATTTAAATTTCCCTGCTGATCTGAATTCTCTGTTTTCTGAATTTCAGTATCTGCAGTTTCTGCATCTGTTGAAACCGTTTTATCTTCCTGTGGTGCTTCTGTTATATCATTTGCCCCTTCATTTTCAGCTGCTGATATTTGCGGCGTTGCCGTTGGCTGGCTCTCTGCTGTTTCATCCTGGATCTGGTTTTCCTCTATCCAGGTGATCGGCGGAGTCACTTTTTCCTCTTCCTGCACAATTTCATCTGAAGTCACCGTTACCGTAGCTTCTCTTCGCGAAAGATCCGTAAGTCCCATATAGTTTCTGTAAAAGCCCGCCCCTACTGCCAGTACAGCAAGCACCAGACATGCCGTGGCTGCATATGAAAAAACAGAGGTATGCTCCAATTCCTCCTGGGGCTTTTCCTCTGTCTTTTCTTCCTTCTTTGTTTTCTTGTTTTTAATGATCTTCCGGAATGACACCACTGCCTCATCTGGCACCGTTTCCGTGATTTCCGGTACAAAATCTTTATTTTTTTCAATCATGTACTCCTGCATGAGAGAATTTTTCTCATAATAGATGTAATATCCTCTCTGCCGGATCATCAGACCATTTTCATAAAAGAAAAAAGCCTCTTCCTTTTCTGCAGGTTCCATGAGCATCAGCACTTTTTCGCCACCAAAATACCGAAGATGGATCCTTGTCAGCAACTCGTCTGTTTCCATATACATCTGAGGACGCGAAAAAAACCAGCCTGTTATTTCCTGTCCTGGAAAATATCTGGCCTGGTCTTCCTGTATTTTCGCCCATACTTTTTCAGAGAAATCAATATGATCTGCTGCAGCTTCCATATCTTCCACCACCAATGCTCCCCGGATGAAAAGATAGGTTATTCCATCGTTCCACTTGGTATCCCCTGTAAAAACAGCTACGCTGCCTTGTTCTTTTTGGGAGCTGAGCTCGTTTCTGGCAAGCCTTGTGAGAAAGGTGTACACGTAATCTTCCATATAGATCCGCATATTTCCCGTTGTCAGCCCTACCTGGCGTATATTTCTCGGCAAATTAAAAAGATTTTCCCCATTTTTTGCCTCCTGTTTCTCCTCTTTGTAAATAACTTCTATCATACTCACATCCCCCCTTCGGGTATGAGGATAGCACATGGGAAATGCAGATTTTAGCGTAATATAAGACCTGTTCCACAGAATTTTACGACAGTTTTTGCAAAGAAAAGCCTGGCAGTTCTCTCCAACAGCCTGCGAAAAAGAATGATGGAAAACAGCATTTTCCAAGGTGCATATTTTTACCGGATATGGGATAAGATGGATTATAGAAAACAGTGCGCAAGTGCTTTGCAGAAAAAAAAAAAAAAAAAAAAAAAAAAAAAAAAAAAAAAAAAAAAATATAATGAAGTCAGCTGGCGCAGCTATATATCAGGAGAAATTTTATGCCTTTTTATATTAACACGCAAAATCCGGATTCTTCCAGAGAGATTGCCCGCCTTCTGGAAAAATGTATTAAGCGTCATAAACGGGACTGGACGGAAATCGTATTTCTGTGTATTGGAAGTGACCGGGTAACCGGGGACTGCCTGGGGCCTTATGTGGGATACCGGCTAAGCCAGCACCAGATTCCCGGCATTTACGTGTACGGTACCTTAAATCAGCCTGTCCACGCGGTCAATCTGTCCCATATAACGGACTTTATTGCCAAGGAGCATCCATTTGCCCTTGTGATCGCAATCGACGCTTCATTGGGTGATAAAAAGCACTTAGGATATGTGACTATTGGGAATGGGTCTCTTTACCCAGGTGCGGCGGTGCAGAAGGATCTGCCGCCTGTGGGGGATATTTATATTACAGGGATCGTAAATATTGGAGGGATCCTGGAATATCTCACTTTGCAGACAACAAGGCTTTCCACCGTGATCACCCTGGCGGACACCATTGCACAGGGAATCCTGGGGAATTTTACTGCGTAAAACACAATACGGCAAATAGAAGCTTTCGCCTCCATTTGCCGTATTATATACGCTTCCATTACAGAATTGAACTTTCTGCAAATCACATTCTAATTAGATAAATGCTTTGATCTGTTTGTAGATGCCAGCTGCATCAAGGCCATATTTCTCAAGAAGATCTACAGCCGGGCCGGACTCACCGTAAACATCATTGATACCAATACGTTTTACCGGTACAGGAGCCTTCTCTGCAAGGCACTCGCATACAGCACCGCCAAGGCCGCCGATGATGGAATGCTCTTCCACTGTAACAACCTTGCCTGTTTCTTTTGCAGCTGCTACAACAAGCTCCTCATCCAGAGGTTTGATGGTGTGGATGTTGATAACCTTTGCTTCGATTCCTTCTTCAGCAAGCTTAGCAGCCGCCTCAAGAGACGGAGCTACGCAAAGTCCGTTTGCAATAATGGTAAGGTCTTTTCCCTCGCGGAGAACGATACCTTTACCAAGCTCAAATTTATAATCCGGGTTATCGTTGATAACCGGAACAGCAAGACGGCCAAATCTCATGTAAACAGGGCCTACATGCTCATAAGCAGCCTCTACCATTGCCTTTGCCTCGATGTCGTCAGATGGGCATGCAACAACCATTCCCGGGATTGTACGCATAAGTGCGAAATCCTCGCAGCACTGGTGGGTAGCACCATCCTCACCAACGGAAATTCCGCCGTGGGTAGCACCGATCTTAACGTTCAGTTTCGGATAGCCTACAGAGTTGCGGACCTGCTCAAATGCACGTCCAGCTGCAAACATAGCGAAAGTACTTGCAAATGGTACCTTGCCTGTTGTAGCGATTCCGGCAGCGATTCCCATCATGTTGCACTCTGCGATACCGCAGTCGATGTGGCGCTCCGGGAATGCTTTCTTAAAGATTCCGGTCTGTGTAGCTGCAGCAAGGTCAGCGTCCAGAACAACCAGATCATCATGTTTCTTTCCAAGTTCTACAAGAGCGTTACCGTAGCTTGCTCTGGTGGCAATCTTCTTTACTTCTGACATAATGCTTCACCTACCTTTTCCAAATCTGCCATAGCCTGTGCGTACTCTTCGTCGTTCGGAGCTTTTCCATGCCAGCCAACCTGGTTCTCCATGAAGGATACACCTTTGCCTTTTACTGTCTTCATAACGATTGCAGTCGGCATTCTTTTGGTAGCCTTTGCTTCATCAAAAGCAGCACGTAACTGTGCCATGTCATTTCCATCTGCCACGTTGATCACATGGAAATTAAATGCTTCAAATTTCTTGTCGATCGGGTATGGAGAGCATACATCCTCAACTTTACCGTCGATCTGAAGGCCGTTGTTATCTACGATCACTACAAGGTTGTCCAGTTTTCTTGCGCCTGCAAACATAGCAGCTTCCCAAACCTGGCCCTCCTGGATCTCGCCGTCACCAAGAAGTGTGTATACACGATAGCTGTCGCCTGATAATTTTGCAGAAAGTGCCATTCCAACTGCAGCGGAGATTCCCTGTCCAAGAGATCCGCTTGACATATCAACACCTGGGATATGTTTCATATCCGGATGTCCCTGAAGGTAAGATCCAAGATGACGAAGTGTTACCAGATCCTCTTTCGGGAAATAGCCTCTCTGTGCAAGTACAGAGTAAAGGCCTGGTGCAGTGTGACCTTTGGAAAGGACGAAACGGTCGCGGTCTGCTTTCTTCGGATCCTTAGGATCAATGTTCATTTCCTCAAAATAAAGATATGTAAATACATCTGCTGCAGATAAAGATCCGCCCGGATGGCCGGCTTTAGCAGCGTGCAGTGCTGTTACGATGCCCTTGCGGACTTCGTTTGCAGTTTTCTGAAGCTCTAAATTCTCCATTATCAATTCTCCTTATATGAGTCATTTACTCTATCAATTATTCACCAAATACAGCTTTGTAATCGTTCTGGAATTTTACGATACCAGCGTCTGTCAGAGGATGATGTGTCATCTGCTCAAGTACTTTAAATGGTACAGTAGCAATGTCAGCACCAGCAAGTGCACACTGTGTTACATGCATTGGATGACGAACGCTTGCTGCGATAATCTCTGTGTCGATTCCGGCAACAGCGAACATATCTGCGATCTGGCGGATCAACTCAACACCGTCTGTAGAGATGTCATCAAGTCTTCCAAGGAATGGAGATACATAGGTAGCGCCTGCTCTTGCAGCAAGAAGTGCCTGGTTAGCGCTGAAGATCAGAGTTACATTTGTCTTGATTCCTTCTTTGGAAAGAACTTTAACTGCTTTCAGACCTTCGCATGTCATAGGGATCTTAACTACCATGTTTGGATGGATCTTAGCGATCTCACGTCCCTCACGGATCATTCCCTCAGCGTCTGTTGTGGTAGCTTTTACCTCGCCGCTGATCGGTCCGTCAACGATTTCTGTGATTTCTTTGATAACTTCGTTGAAATCTCTTCCCTCTTTCGCGATCAGGGATGGGTTTGTGGTTACACCACAGATGATTCCCATGTCGTTAGCTGCTTTAATATCCTCTACTTTTGCTGTGTCGATAAAAAATTTCATGATCTTTTCCTCCTGAATGAATAAATTAGACTGCGGATGGACTCTCTTGTCCTCGCCTGGTTTGCGGTGCTGCAACACTCCTTTTGCCCTGCACCCGTTCACATGCTTTCATTATAACAGACTTCCCTTACAGGTCAAGGCAGGGTGTAAATTATTAATAAATTTTCAATTAATAATTTCTGTTTTTATTAATCATTCTAAAGTTTGTTACTTGGTTATCAATCAATTTTTCACTGTATCAATCAGCTTTTTCAATATTTTTACCAGATGTTGTGCCGGAATTTATTATTAATAATTTCAGGTAAATCATTTATTTAATCTTATTTTCGTCTGATTTTTCGTTCACAGGATCCGGTCTGTCCATGCGGGCGTAACCAGTGGTTTTGCGCACAATGATCTTGGGACTGTACTCAATATTATATACACTGGTGGGACGGATCCCCTCCCCGAAGCGAAGACCTGTGTCAATCTTACGGATAATGATGTCGCAGGCATCCCTGCCCTTCAGATCTACGAAGTGATCGATGGTGGTCAGCGATACCCTGCGGATTCCGGAATAAAAAATGTTATCGCATCCGATCACAGACACATCCTTAGGTACCCGAAGACGGGCATCCTGAAGCGCATCCACTGCGCCAATGGCCATCATATCATTCTGTCCTGCAATGGCGGTAAACCGTCTGCCATCCTCCAGAAGGGATCTGGTCAGGGCATATCCCATAGAATACTCAGAATCCGTCTTGGGATTGCGGCGGTCAACGGATTCATCTGCTGCCTTGATGATCACATGTCCGGAAAGACCTGCTTTCTCAAATTCGCGGACAAAACCGTCCACTCGCTTGGAGCGCTGCCACTGTCTTCTGGTAAGGGGCGGCGTGATAAATGCCACATCCCTGTGCCCCAGATCCAGCAGGTGCCTTGCCATCAGTCTGCCCACTTCCGTATTGTCCTGGTTAATGGCATCTACGGTGCTGATCTTCTCCTTATTGCTGATAATGACCAGCGGAATGGTTCTTGCCATCTCCTCCACCTGGCTGATATAGTCCGGGTGTGGATTACAGGCATAAATGATCCCCTGAGGGGACAGGGCACGGATCATCCGCAGATATTTTTCTTCCAGTCTTGCATCACGCTGGGTATTACAGATAAAGACTCCATATCCCCGTTCATTTGCTACCGCTTCAATTCCCTGAAGGAGAAGCACATAATAGGGGCTGGTAATGGTAGGGCAAAAGACAACGATCAGCTTTTCTTTTTTGTTCTCTTTTTTGTTTTTGTGGCCAGGCAGACGATAGCCAAGCTCTCTGGCTGCGTTTTCTACTTTCTCCACGGTTTCCCTGGAAAAAGACACATTATACTTGTGGTTCAGGACCATGGAAACAGTTGCCTGGGAAACGCCTGCTTTTTCTGCCACATCCGAAGATGTTATCTTTTTTCGTGCCACAAAAATCACCTCCTGCCATTTTTGTCTTTTTTACAGCTCTACCCTGCCCTCCAGCGCACGCAGAAGGGTAACCTCATCAATGTATTCCAGGTCGCCGCCCACCGGCACACCGCTGGCAATACGGCTTACCTTGATCCCGGTAGGTTTGATCAGCTTACTGATGTACATGGCCGTTGTTTCTCCCTCCAGACTGGAGTTGGTGGCAATGATCACTTCTTTTACATCTCCCTGAAGACGCATGATCAGCTCCTTCAGCTTAATGTCATCCGGTCCGATTCCCAGCATAGGGGAAATGGCACCGTGAAGTACATGGTAAACGCCGTCAAATTTGCCTGTTTTTTCATAGGCAGCAAGATCCCTGGTGTTCTCCACTACCATGATGGTGCTGTGATCACGCTTGGGATTGCTGCAGATCGGGCACATTTCCTTATCCGTAAGAGTATAGCAGCACTTGCAGTACTGTACGTTCATCCTGGCATCAGTGATGGCATTGGTGAGCTGCTGCACCTGGTCCTTAGGCATATTCATAATATGAAAGGCCAGACGCTGGGCAGACTTCGCCCCGATTCCGGGAAGATGGGAAAACTGCTCGATCAGTTTGTTAATATGACTGCTGTAGTATTCCATCAGAATGGAAGACCTCCGCCAAGTCCGCCAAGACCGCCTGTGAGTTTGGACATTACAGCCTGGTTCTCCTGCTCTACCTTGCGAAGTGCTTCGTTGGTTGCTGCAACGATAAGATCCTCAAGCATCTCAATGTCATCTGGATCTACAACTTCCTCTGCAAGCTTTACTTTGGTCACTTCTCTTTTACCGGAGATCGTTACCTCTACTGCTCCGCCGCCGGCTGCTGCAGTAAATTCTTTCTCCTCCAGAGCTTTCTGGTTTTCTTCCATCTGGCGCTGCATTTTCTGCGCCTGCTTCATAAGGTTATTCATGTTTCCCGGCATACCCATGCCTGGAAATCCTCCACGCTTTGCCATTACAAAGTCCTCCTTTAATAATCAGTCTGATTTCATAACAATATTCACATCTTTGGAAATATTGTCAACAGAATGTCGCCTAAATTTAGGATGGCAATAACATTCCGGTTGTTTCTTATTCTTCTGTATCGTCAGGATTTTCCTCCACGACCACATCCATATGGATATTCTCGCGAAGTGCCTGATCTACAGTGACCTGGGCAAGATTGGTATGGTTGTGCTCTTTGGCTACCACCATCTTAAGTTCTACACTCTTGCCAGTCTGGGCCAGGATAATGTTCTTCAGTTCCTCTTCCGCTTCCGGATTGTCTACATAAGTTTTTCCCAGGAAATCCTGAAACTCTATATAGAGGATAGGTTCGCCAGTCTGACCATTGTATTTCGGAATGGATTTCTGAAGCATCTGCTTGAAAATACCGCTGGTCTGGCCTACGATCACCTTCCAGCTGGCTACGATCTTCTGCAGATCCTCGGGAGCTGCTTTCTCCGGCTTCGCTGCTGCCATGGCTTCTGTTCCGTCGCCAGCCGCAGTTCCCATGCCGCCAGCTGTCCCTGGTGCGCCCTGCTGGACGATCACCTGCTGCACAGGTCTTTCATCCATGCGCTGCTCCAGAACGCGGAGACGGTCCAGAACAGAGTCCAGATTGGTCTCCATAGCTGGACGGCACAATTTGATCAGGGCAATCTCAACCAGGACACGCTTCTGTGTAGAATAGCGGATCTGGCTGGATAGATCCGAAAAAATACGGATGTAGCGCATCAATGTCTCTACATCCACCATCTCACTTTCTTCCTGAAGAAGCTTCAGGTTCTCTGAGGATACGTCAATGGCTTCTTCCGGATTCTCGGAGGTTTTTACAAGAAGGAGATTACGCATGTACCAGGTAAAATCTCCTACAAACTGTCCAAGTTCTCTTCCTCCTACGATCAGATCCTCCAGGGTGCGGATCGCACCTGTCACATCTCCCTGGAGCACTTTGCGGAGGAGCTTGCTGAATACCTCTGTATCCACGGCTCCCAATACTTCCAGGACTTTGTCGTAGGTCAATGTCTGGCCCAGGTAAAAGGCGATACACTGATCCAGAAGACTGAGGGCATCTCGCATGGAACCGTCTCCGGCTTTCGCCACATAGCGGACAGCTTTTTCTTCTGCTTCTACGCCTTCGATTTTCAGCAGTTCATCCAGGCGCGCCGCAATGGTGTCAATGGTGATACGGTGAAAATCGTATCGCTGGCATCTGGATAAAATGGTGATCGGTATCTTGTGAGCCTCTGTGGTAGCAAGAATGAAGATAACATAAGACGGAGGTTCCTCCAGTGTTTTCAGAAGAGCATTGAATGCTCCTGTCGAAAGCATGTGAACCTCGTCGATAATGTATACCTTATAGTTTCCTTCTGTAGGGCGGTAGGCCACCTCCTCACGGATCTCACGGATGTTGTCAACGCCGTTGTTGGACGCTGCATCGATCTCGATCACGTTCATGGAGGTACCGGCCTGTATCGCCTTACACATTTCACATTCACCACAGGGGCTTCCATCTACCGGGTGCTGGCAGTTTACTGCTTTTGCCAGTATTTTTGCAACGGTTGTCTTACCGGTTCCACGGGTGCCGCAAAACAGATAAGCATGGCCAATACGGTTATGCTTGATCTGGTTGGTCAGAGTAGTCACAATGTGATCCTGGCCCTTGACATCGCCGAAATTATCCGGTCTGAACTTCCGGTATAGAGCGGTATAGCTCATTTATGGAAACTCCTTTCTAACAGCAGGGGATCAATCGCCGAAGCTGATTCCGATCTGCTTTGCAGCCTTGACAGTCTGGTCTTTCGGAGAAACCATCTTCAGCTTGCCTGCACATTCTTCAAGAGGTACTCTCTTGATCTTGCCGTTTACAACGCCGATCATGATGCCATATTCTCCGTCCAGAATAGCCTCTGCTGCACCTGCTCCGATTCTTGTGGAAAGCACACGGTCATAAGCACATGGTGCTCCGCCTCGCTGTGTGTGTCCCGGAACCGTGATACGAACCTCAGAGCCAAGCTTCTGGGTGATCTTGTCTGCAATTTCATAAGATACGGAAGGATACTTCTTCGCGCGCTCCTCCAGTTTCTTCTTATAGTCTTTCTTGGAAAGAAGGGCGTCTTCTTTGGAAATCGCGCCTTCTGCTACTGCAAGAATGGTAAAGCGCTTGCCAGCTTTTGATCTCTTCTGGATTGCGACAACTACCTTCTCGATGTCGTATGGGATCTCAGGGATCAGGATAATGTCTGCTCCGCCTGCGATTCCGGCGTGTAAAGTAAGACTTCCGACTTTGTGTCCCATAACTTCTACAATAAAGACACGGCCATGGGATGCTGCGGTTGTATGGATGCAGTCGATTGCATTTGTGGCAATGTTTACTGCACTCTGGAAACCAAATGTCATGTCAGTGCCCCAGATATCATTGTCGATGGTCTTCGGCAGATGAATGATATTCAGGCCTTCTTCCCTTAAAAGGTTGGCTGTCTTCTGGGTTCCGTTTCCGCCAAGGATCACAAGGCAGTCAAGACAGAGCTTGTAATAGGTCTGCTTCATGGCTTCAACCTTGTCAAGTCCATTTGCATCTGGTACGCGCATAAGCTTAAACGGCTGTCTGGATGTGCCCAGAATGGTTCCGCCCTGTGTAAGGATTCCGGAAAAATCCTTGGAGGTAAGCATACGGTATTTGCCGTAGATCAGTCCTTTGTATCCATCATCAAAGCCATAAACTTCCAGGTCATCAATGCTGTTGGTAAGCCCTTTTACAACTCCTCGCATGGTGGCATTCAGGGCCTGGCAGTCACCGCCGCTTGTCAATAAGCCGATTCTTTTAATCATAGTACCCTCCATTTCTGTGTCTTTTGCAAAAAAGTCCACATTTTGAAATTTGATCCGCGAAGCTCTGCCTGCTGCCGACTCCGAAGTGAGCAGCAACTGCTGTTCCGTTACATTTGGACAGGGCAAAAATCGCGGGACAATCTTGTTTCTATTATATAATATTTCCCAGTCTGACACAACAAGGAATTTGCATCCATGAAGCCACCCATGGATGCGCCGCTAAAGCCTGCTGCGGAAGCCGGAAAATGTGATGGAAAAAATATGGAAAAATATTTTCCAGTTTTGTGGCAGCGGCTTGACAAATCCACAACCTTCCTTTATAATTAAATTCCGCGCAGCCGGGGAGATAGCGGTGCCCTGTACCTGCAATCCGCTACAGCAGGGGTGATGCCAATCTGAGGCTTGTATCTTGTGGAGCTGCCCTTTATAAGTGGCGTTGACGTTTGGGTCTTACGCAACAGGACTCTATGAACCGTGTCAGGACAGGAATGTAGCAGCACTAAGTAGAATCTCCTGTGTGCCGTGAGGGTGCCTGGGCTGAGTTAACTGTAGAGGTAACGTCTGTGAGACCATTCCGAGGTGCGGCGCGCGTAATAAGATGATTATGGAACGTCCTGAGGACGTTCTTTTTTGTACTCAAATAGTCATAGAGTTCGACGCGGCAATGCCTTTTAGCTTCGTAAGTTGGGCTTGCCGCCTGCGATAACGAGTCAAAACACACTCTGCGACTTTTGCTCATTATCGCGGCCGTCGCCAAGCTTTCATGTTAGCATGGACTTTGGCTTGCTGCCCGCGTAAATAAAAAGGACCCATAATGCGCGATGGCTATAAATACATTTCATATGCCATTTTGCAATATGCGTCCCATTTTAGTGTCTTAATATTTCATTTTCCAGAGTAACTGCTTTAGGAAATTTATTTACAAAGCTCTGCTACAACCTGGTTGATCACCTTGCCGTCAGCCTTGCCTTTCAGCTCTGGCATAATGGTCTTCATGATCTGGCCTTTGTTTCCGGAAGCAAGCAGTTCTGCGTGTTTCTCAGTAAGGTAAGCCTTGATCTCAGAAGCATCCATCAGCTTCGGTGCATATTTCGCGATCACGTCGTATCTGGCCTGATACTCATCTTTCAGATCCTGTCTGGATTCCGGGCAGGTGTCGATCTGCTCTTTTACAGATTTCAGTTCTTTCAGGATCACGCGGTCAACCAGCTCGCTGCTGATGTCGTCACGGCAGCCTTCATCGATTGCTACCTTCTTCACAGCGGAGATCAGGGAAGAAACTGCGTCCTTTGTTACTTTATCCTTTGCTTTCATGGCTGCTACCATGTCTTTTCTTAATGCTTCAAGTTCCATTGTATCTTCCTCCTGTCATTTTACCATTTGCTCTGCTGCCCGCTCAACCGGTTCTGGCAGAAGCTTCCATGGCATTTTCTTACTTTGTTTTTTATCATACCACTAATTTTCTGTTTTTCCAACCTGCTCTGCCAAAGATTTTTTCAGCATTTTCTTCTTTTCCCGAAGCTCACGGAAGAAATCAGAAAGCATAGTGGAGCACTCTTCCTGGAGAACACCGCGGATCACTTCCACTTTGTGATTGAAACCGTCCATCTCCAGAAGATTTAATACAGAGCCGGCACAGCCGGCTTTGGGATTCATGCTGCCGATCACCACCCGGTCAATGCGGGACTGCATCAGGGCTCCGGCGCACATCTGGCAGGGCTCCAGTGTCACGTACATGGTGCAGCCCTCCAGCCGCCAGTCACCTAACTTTTTGCTTGCTTTTTTGATGGCATTTAATTCTGCGTGGGAAAGAGTATTCTTGTCTGTGTTTCTCCGATTGTAACCTCGGGCAATGATCTGTCCGTCACAGACGATCACACAGCCGATTGGTACCTCTTCCAGGGCCCGGGCTTTTTTCGCCTGGCGGATAGCTTCTTTCATATAGCGTTCCTGATCTGTTAGCATTTTTTATCCTTTTACTTTCTACTATAAAACTTTATGGTTAATCGCTCTTATTCGCAAAGTATTTCCACAAAAAATTTAGGTTCTCTCAATTTCAATTACCTGCAATCGCCTGCGCTTTCCGCATCTTTTTCCAGTAATAAACCACTCCCACAATGTCAGCCAGTGCCCATCCGATTGGAACGGATACCCAGATTCCGGTAACACCAACAGCTGGAATAGCGGACAGAGTATAGGCCAGTACCACTCGTGTTCCAAGGGAAAGGATGGTCAGGATCACGGACATTCCAGGCATTTTCACAGCGCGGTAATAACCGTACAGCAGAAAAAGAAGTCCAATTCCGAAATAAAATGCACCTTCAATCCGCAGATAGCCCACTCCGATGGATATAATTTCCGTTTCAGATGCTTTCACAAAAATTCCCATGAGCGGCGCAGCGAAAGCACACACGACGGCGCTGATCACCAGGCAGAATGCAAAAGCGGCTGTTACAGTACTTTTGATTCCCTGAGAAATCCGCTTTTCTTTTCCAGCTCCATAATTCTGGGCAATAAATGTGGAGAAAGCATTTCCAAAATCCTGCACAGGCATGTATGCGAAGGAATCAATTTTCACAGCCGCTGCAAAGGCAGCCATAACTGCGGTTCCAAAGCTGTTTACCCTTCCCTGCACCATCAGGATTCCAAAATTCATAATGGACTGCTGCAGGCAGGTGAGAAAGGACATCTGTGCGATCTCTCCCAGAACTTTTTTATCAAAATGCAGTTCTTCCCGGGCAATACGAAATTCAGGAAAGTACAATAACGTGTACAGTGTAATTCCAATGCCTGCCACAAACTGGGCCAGAACCGTTGCTCCCGCTGCGCCTGCCACGCCCCATCCAAGTCCAAGGACGAACAGCAGATCCAGTCCAATATTCAGGACAGTAGATACTGCAAGAAAAATAAGGGGCACAACCGAATTTCCCACAGCCCGAAGAAGGGCAGCAAAATAATTATATAAAAATGTGGCGCTGATCCCGGTGAAGATCACAAGGAGATAGGTTCGCATATATGGGACTACGTCTTCTGGAACCTGCAGGATCTTCAGGATCAATGGAAGGAAGGCATACACCAGAATATTGATCACCACTGTCATGACTGCGATCAACCCAAAGGAATGAAGGATTCCTTCTTTTAATTTTTTCTGATCTTTTTCTCCGAAACGGATGGAAAATACAGCTCCGATTCCCATGCACATTCCAATCAGAATGGAGGTCAGAAAGGTCATTAAGGTGTAGGAGGATCCCACTGCCGCAAGGGCATTGGCTCCTAAGTACCTTCCCACGATCAGGGTGTCGGCAATATTGTAGCACTGCTGCAGAAGGTTGCCCGCCATCAATGGTAGCGCAAACAAAAGCAGATTTCCCGTAATACTGCCTTGTGTCAGGTCTCTTTGTTTCATTTTTCGTTTTCCTCATCTGTAACACACGTATTTCGTTTGCCGCGCTTTTTAACAGGGGGCGCTGCGCGGCTGTATTTCTATTATAGGCAGTTGGAGAAGGGATGTCAATTTTTAGGATTCATCCCTTCACCAGCATGCAGGCGGATCAATGGCGCGGTACCAGTATCCGCCTCTGCCTTTCTTTACTTTTATCTGGCTGCTTTCTTTGAAGCAGGAAAAGCCGAACATGCCAGCCATAAACTGTTCCTGCTGGTCATAGCTTCCGGGCACGCCTAATATGTAGCGGCCGTTTGATCTGCGGCACAAAAGGAGGTGTCCGAAGTTGTAGTATCCGTATTGCAGAAAGCGGTTGTTGCGAAGGGCGCATTGCCGCCTTGGAAAATGGACCAGGTCCTGGGGCGTGATCTTCCAGCACTGGTTCAGGTCGCCATCTGCAAAGGGGCAGAAGGACTGGCCGAAGGGAAGTGAGAAGGAAGCGTCCTTGCTTTTGGCTGACTGAATATGCAACTCTGCTGAGACTTCTGGTCCTTCTTTGTTTTCTACCGCTTGGTCTGTTTCTGGCAAAATGCTGTTTTCTGGGTTCAATGAGGAATTTGCTTCAGCAGCTGCTTTGGGTATCGCCATTATATCAGGATCTGCCATACTTTCGCTTTCCAACGCTGGGTTTACTTTACTTTTTTCAGTTAGTATAGCTTCTGATTTCAAGTTGGGTTCTTCTTTTTCTTTGGTTTCTGGACTTTTTTCTCTCTGTGTGTATTCTGATTCAGATTTATACTTTACTTCTGTTATGGGTTCTGGTTCAGCTATTTTTTCAACTAAGTTTACGGGTTCTTCTGTTACTGCTGTTACCTGTGGTGTTAGGACTTCTTCCGCAGCCAGGTCATTTGGTGATACGTTCTCTTCTTCCTCAGCTAAGTTCTTTTGTTGCTGTGTTTCTCTTGTTTCGACTTCTTGCATACTGCGTTCTTCTGCTGCAGCCTCCACCTCTTTAAAATTCTCCGGGCGGATTACCTGATCATCCCACTCTGTTCCATAGAATCCGCCAGACGGCGTAGTCAGGATCATCCCACCCATTTTGTCTAATGGAAGCCCCGAACCACCTATGCTTGTTCCGTCTGTTTCCAGCACACATTCGATCCAGTCTTTTTGGGTATTGCAGCTGCCGATCAAAATTCCATGCAGCAAACCTTCCTTTCGGACAAAACAGTAAACCTTGCACGTTTCCCCTTCTGCCAGGCCTTCCACATGAAGATGGATTTCCACCACGCACTCATTGCCCCGGACTTCTACTTTTATAAATCCGCAGTTGTTCTGCTTTTTCCCTTTCCGATACTCATATACATATGCGATAAAGCGCCGATATCCAGCCAACAGACTCCCTCCCTGTTTCATATACATTCACTTCATTAATGTATATGAAATACAAAGATTTTCATTCATAAAAACGCATTCCCACCACTTCTGGAAATTTGCATCAAATGAATAGATCAATAGAAATTTGCGACTTACCAGTTTATTTTTAATTTTTTTTAATTTTTCTGTTGACAATTCGGTTATATATATGTATAATATCACTTGTCGTTGACGAAGTGTGGCTCAGTTTGGTAGAGCGCTGCGTTCGGGACGCAGAGGTCGTGGGTTCGAATCCCGTCACTTCGACTACTTGGCAGGGGCGCCGAAAGCCTTGAGCAATCAAGGGTTTCGGTGTTTTTTTATGCTTAAAAAGGGGACGCGGAAATTGCCTTGTAAAACAGCTGGTCACGAATTTAGTCACGAATTTTTTACGAATCTGCTTATTTTTTTCCCAACCATTGTCTCTTTCACTGCTCTTTTCCATATTGTAAGAACCGGACTTTCTTATTGTAAAGAAATCCGGTTCTTTCCTTTATCTCTGCTAACACTCTTTATTTTTTCCAACGGCTGGGCTGGGCTTCGCAGATCCGGTTCCACTGGCAGTCGCCGCAGATTTCCAGTCTTTTCCCAGTCTGGATAACGTTCTGCTGCACAGCTTCTGTAAATTCTGAAAATGCAAGCTTCTGGCCCTCTTTCAAACCGCATTCCGCCAGCACTGCGTTATCATACCGTTTTACTTTCTCTGCTGCCTTGCAGATTCCCTCACAATTGTTTGGACAGGCGGAGCAGATCTCGTCTGTTTTTACTGTAAGACAGACGTCCGCACCTTTTCCAAAAAGCTCCAGCATTTCCTGCATATGGGCTGTAAATCCGTTGCTGTAGCCGTTTCCGATAAAAAACGCCAGGCACATCCCGTGATGAGGGCGAATGGGATATGTCTGACGTTCTTTTTTACTGCATTGGTACAATCTTACGTACCCTTCTGGACAAAACAAATGCCAGAGCGATTTTTACAAGATCAGGTATGATGAACGGGATCACGCACCAGCCCAGTACGGTTCCAAGTCCAATGGCTCCTGTTGTACGTGTGTATACAACCATAAACCAGATGGTTCCCATTGCGTAGCAGACGATCAGACCCACAACCATGGAAAGGATCTGGATCACCGGCTTCTTGCCCCAGAGGGATTCCATTGCCCACATTACCAGGGCGGAGAAAAGAAATCCGATGATGTAACCGCCGGTATTGTTAAGAAGGATTCCAAGTCCTCCGGAAAATCCTGCAAATATAGGAACGCCGATAGCTCCAAGTAAAATGTAAACCAGTACAGCCAGGCTTCCTCTCTTTCCTCCAAGCACGCCAACAGCCATAAATACACCAAATGTCTGTAAGGTAAACGGCACTGTCATTGGAATGGAAATCCAGGAACAGATTGCGATCAGTACGGCAAAAATAGCTATGTAAGCCAGGTCGTATGTTTTTGTCTTTGTTGCGGTTGCGGTACTCATATTCTCCTCCTCAGGTAAATATTATTTTTGTCAGATACAATCTAACACAATCCGGCATGAATTGTCAACCAGTTATTATGTTTTGGTTTACAATTATTTTCAAGTTTACGAACGACACACGATCACTTTTATCTGCGCGAAAATTGCTATACAGAAATTTCTCCGGAAAACTTTCCAAATCACCGGAATCATGCTAAACTAAGAAAAAGAAATGTTACGGAGGTTTTTCCCATGGACGTGCACAGTATCAGTACCAAATGCACCCGCACAGAATTTGTGGGGACTGCAGTTCTGGATACCATTGGACTTGTAATTTCAGGAGTTGACGATACTCTTTTAAAAGAAATGAATATAGGAACCCACTATCACACTTTAGGACTTTTTAGCTCCCGGACAGGTGCTGCCGGTCAGATCACGGCTGTAGATGACGCTGTAAAGGCCACTGGCACAGAAGTTCTTTCCATTGAATTTCCCCGTGATACCAAGGGCTGGGGCGGACATGGCAACTATATCGTGATCGGCGGAAATGATGTTTCTGATGTGCGCCACGCCATTTCCCTGGCGCTGGAATCGACCAATAAATATGCCGGAGAATTGTATATCAGCGAATCCGGTCACCTGGAGTTTGCTTTTTCTGCAAATGCAGGCGGCGCACTTGCCATGGCTTTCAACGCAGTTCCCGGTGAGGCATTCGGTTTCATGGCAGGTTCTCCTGCTGCTATCGGGCTTGTAATGGCAGATACAGCTATGAAGGCTTCCGCAGTTCATATTACAAGGTACATGACACCAAGTGTGGGAACAAGCCACTCCAACGAAGTGATCCTTGCCATTTCCGGCGACGCCAGTGCAGTGAAAGAAGCGGTATTGCAGGCAAGGCAGATTGGGCTGGAGCTGCTGATCGGAATGGGAAGCTATCCGGAAATCCCGGGCGAACCTTATTTGTAACTACTCAGCAGATACTGAACAGTCACCCCTATTTATAGAAGACTCAATAAGTACAAAGAAAAAATCGCAAAAACGCCCTGACAGGGAAAATGTTTTTCACATTTTCAAACCTGCCAGGGCGTTTCTTATTTACACGATTGTCGAGTCAAAGTTCTTGCTCCCACGAAACCTTGGTGACTGCTGCGGTAACGAGCAAAACTCGTGCAAAGTTTATTTTATCTCATTTCTCTTAATTCAATCTGTAAACCTCCGCACTCTGCAATCCAAACGCAAGTGCCTCTGAGTGGCTGCTGCAATAGATATCAACATGTCCATAAGGTGTTCCAAGATCTTCCACCGTATAAACAGTTCCGTTGATCAGAAGCTGTGTGCCAAATGGTACTCCTGCCATGGCAACGGTCCTGCCTGCTGTAGGAACCGTTCCGCTGGCGGTAAGATTTCCAGCAGTCCCGCAGCACTGTGCACAGTTGCAGTATGCAGTCAGGGTGAAGGTTCCAAGATAGGTTCCCTGTGAAGAGGAACTGCTCTCGCTCTCAGAAGACTGGGAACTGTCGCTGCTTTCGGAAGATTCTGTATAGGAATCCTCAGAGCTTCCAGATTCTTCTGTATCCTCATAAGAATTTTCACTATAGTCATCCCCAGACTCGCTGTAATCAGACTCATCTGTCGTATCGCTGCTCTCTGATTCGCTGTAATCAGAAGTATCCTCAGCAGAAGCACTAGCCTCCCGTGCAGCTGCCTCTTCTGCTTCTTTCTCAGCCTCAGCAGCCTGCAGGAGACTGTAAATGCTGCTGTCCGCATTGTCGATCTGTGTATTTAATGCACTGATCTCCTCCTGGCTTGCACTGATCTGATAAATGTAAGCCTGGATATCTTCGCTGGTGCTTGCAGTCAGTGCCTGGACCTCCTGCTGCTTGGCGGACTTCTCAGCCATAAGCTGGTCAATATTCTGCGCCTCTTCTTCAGCCTGCTCTTCCTGTGCCTTAATATCTGCCTGGAGTGCCTTATATTTCGCAAGCATATCCCTGTCATACTGGGAAATCTGTGCAATGTTCTCTGCACGGTTCAGGAACTGTGCAAGATCCTCTGAGGATAAAAGCAGCTCCAGCATAGAAGCACTTCCGTTCTCATACATATAAACAATACGTTTCTTCATATCCTCATACTGTTTGTCGGATGTGGCCTTCGCTTCCTCAAGCTGTGCCTTTAAGTTTTTCAGCTCGTCCTCTTTCTCGGCTGCCTGGATTCCAAGCTCAGAAACACTATTGGTAAGGTCTGTATACTGGGCATTCAGTTCCTCCAGATAGCTCTCAAGCTCCTGTTTCTTGCTCTCCAGGGAGGCCATATTTGCCTGCTCCTGGGCAAGTTCTGCCTGGGCCGCGTCCTTCTGGGCCTGAACATCTGCGATCTGTTCCTCTGTGGAGGAGGCAAATACAGCTGCCGGGGCAGATACAGTCATCATACCGGTTAACAGTAACGCAAAAACTTTCTTCATTCTCATATATGTAAACACCTCATTATCTTTTTCGTAGGTCAAGTATAACACATTTTGTAATTTTTTCAACACTTTTATTTAACTTTTGTAATATTTGCGTAATATTTCACAATATTTTCGCCATACATTTCAGACTCTACGCTAGATTTTGAGGGAATGGGCAAAGCATTCGCTGCTCATTTTGCTCGTTTCCGCGGCAGTCGCCAAGGACTCATGCAATCATGTACTTTAGCTCGCTGCCCGCAAAAAAATACCCCGCATTTCATAGATTTCTCCACAAAATGCGGGGTGTAAAAACCTCGTTTGTTTTTATACAGCTGCTTCTTCCTCAGCTGCAGCTTCCTGGTATTTCTCGAGAATGATCGTCTGGATCTTGTCACGAGTGGAAGAATTGATAGGATGTGCAATATCCCGGTATTCTCCATCGGTTGCTTTTCGGCTTGGCATTGCGATGAAAAGCCCTTTCTCGCCCTCGATCACCTTGATGTCATGTACCACAAATTCTTCGTCAATGGTGATGGAGACTACGGCTTTCATCTTTCCCTCCTTTGCAACCTTTCTCACCCGTACGTCTGTAATGTTCATTTTTGCTGCCCCTTTCCTCTTAATCGCATTTGCTGCGCTTTAAGTCTTTTTGTAACTGTTCAGCACCTTCACAGTTACACGCTTCGCGATGCACAGAAATCATGCAAAGCATGATTTCGCGCCGCAATTCTCGGGTTTTCTGTGAACTACGTTCACAAAAAACACCTCGCGGAACACTGCCTTCTGAATAGTTACGTCTTTTTTTATATAATTGCTTTACTCTATTCCTGCTTCAAGGGCACAGCCAGCACCCATCCAAGAAGCTCACAGGGTATTACAAACTATATCTCTCATTTTTTTCCACAACGATCTTCACTTCTCCATCGCCGCTGTAGTAAGAATTTGCCCGGATGGTATCCCGGCTTTCAACGATACAATTCTCGATATGTGTATTATCCCCCAGATATACATCATTCAGAATTACCGAATTCTTAATTACACAGTTATTTCCAACATAAACGTCTTTAAACAGAACCGAATTCTCCACAACGCCGTTTATGATACAGCCGCTGGAGATCAGACTGTTCTTCACTTCTGCACCAGGATTATATTTTGCAGGCGGAAGATCGTCGATCTTGGTCTTCACCGCCGGCTCCTGTTTGAAGAAGTAGTTTCGGATCTCCGGTTTCAGGAAATCCATATTGGTTTTATAATAAGATTCTACAGTGGAAATATTGCTCCAGTAACTGTCAATCTTATATCCATAGATTCTCTTAAGGTTCTTATAACGGATCAGAATATCCTTAACAAAATCATTGCGGCCTTCCTGTGCAGCCTTCTCGATCAGCTCGATCAGCTGTCTTCTTCGGATCACATAAATACCGGTAGAAATGGTGTTGTACGGGGAAACCATAGGCTTCTCCTCAAATTCCTCGATCCTGCAGTCCTCATTCATACGGAGAACACCGAAACGCTCTACCTCGGATGGATCCGGGCAGGTGGTGCATACAACGGTAATGTCTGCACGTTTCGCAATGTGATATTCCAGAACCTTGTTGTAGTCCATTTTGTAAATGCAGTCACCGGATGCGATGACAACATATGGCTCATGGCTGTTCTTCAGGAAATTCAGATTCTGATAAATGGCATCTGCTGTTCCCTGATACCAGAAACCGTTTTCTTTGGTGATAGTAGGAGTAAATACGAAAAGACCGCCCTGCTTTCTTCCAAAATCCCACCATTTGGAGGAGCTTAAATGCTCATTCAGGGAGCGTGCATTGTACTGGGTCAGTACCGCTACCTTCTGGATCCTGGAATTTGCCATATTACTCAGGGCAAAATCAATGCTTCTGTAGCTTCCGGCAATAGGCATTGCTGCAATTGCCCTCTTGTCTGATAATTCTCTCATGCGGTTATTGTTGCCGCCGGCTAAAATAATTCCAATTGCTCTCATGCTTTGTCACCGTCCTTTGCTGCAATTACCTGTCCGCTTTCCAGAATGCCGTCCGGATAATCTGCCGAAGTGGTCACGCCGGAAATCGCCGTGTTCTTTCCAATCTTAACGTTGTCCGGAATCACGGAGCCTTCTCCTATGGTCGCAATGCCAAATGCATATACAGCAGGCTTCTTTACGTTCGGTGCTTCCTCGCCGCAGCCAAGAACCACGTCATTTCCAATGGTTACATCCTCTGCCACGATTGCTTTTTCCATATCTACATTTTCACCGATGGTCGTATTTCGCATGATAATGGAATCCTTGATCACACTGCCCTTGCCGATCACAACATTCGGTCCGATTACAGAATTATGTACCTCGCCATAGATTTCAGAGCCCTCGCCGATCAGACATCTGTCCAGAACGGCTTCTTCTGAAATATACTGCGGCTGGATGATATCGCCCTTGGTGTAAATCTTCCAGAATTCCTCGTAAAGGTTAAACTCCGGAATAATATCGATCAGCTCCATATTTGCTTCCCAGTAGGAGCCAAGAGTTCCAACATCTTTCCAGTAGCCATTGTATTCGTAAGCGAAAAGACGCTGACCCTTGTCCTTGCAATATGGAAGAATATGTTTACCAAAGTCACAGCTCTGCTGATCCTTTAATGCATAAAGCGCTTCTTTCAGAACCGGCCAGCTGAAAATGTAAATTCCCATAGAAGCAAGATTGCTGCTTGGGTGCTCTGGTTTCTCCTCAAATTCGGTTACACGGAAGGTCTCGTCCGTTACCATAATACCGAAACGGCTTGCCTCCTCAATAGGTACGGGCATACAGGCGATGGTCACGTCTGCCTTGTTTGCCTTGTGGAAGTCGAGCATAACTTCGTAATCCATCTTATATATATGATCTCCGGAAAGGATAAGCACATAATCAGGATTGTACTGCTCCATATACGCCATATTCTGGAAAATGGCATTGGCTGTTCCTGTGTACCACTCGCTGTTTGTGCTCTTCTCGTAAGGTGGAAGTACGGTTACGCCGCCTTCATTTCTGTCCAGGTCCCACGGAACACCGATACCGATATGGGTATTCAGTCTCAGAGGCTGATACTGTGTCAGGACTCCCACTGTGTCAATACCGGAATTGATACAGTTACTTAACGGGAAGTCGATGATGCGGTATTTTCCTCCAAAAGCTACTGCTGGTTTGGCCACTTTTTCTGTCAGTACCCCAAGTCTGCTGCCTTGGCCGCCGGCTAAGAGCATGGCAATCATTTCTTTTTTAATCATGCTATCACCTCTTGTTGTAGTTATGATTTATTATTATACCATACTTCTCATGTTTAGTGAACATATTTTACAAAATATTTGGCGTCTTTTTACTTTTTTTATCGTTATTGTACATGTTTTTTCGACAAGCATGGAAAAAGAGTTGTTGTTTTTTATTCATTTTGTACAGTAATAACAACAATCCTTTGTCTTACTTCAAGGCTGGCTAAAGAAATCCTTTGCATTTTCGCCGGTTCGGGGTATAATAAGTGAAAAAATAATTGTTTTAGCAAATCATTACTTTTAATAAGGAGATTATTATGTATCAGATAGACTTCCATAAACCGCTTCACATTCACTTTATCGGTATTGGCGGAATCAGCATGAGCGGCCTGGCTGAGATCCTTCTTGGCGAGGATTTCAAGGTTTCCGGTTCCGACTCCAAGGAGAGCCCCCTTACCGATTCCCTGACCCAAAAGGGCGCACGCATTTTCTACGGACAGCGTGCTTCTAATATTACAGACGATGTTGAGCTTGTGGTTTACACAGCTGCCATCCATCCGGATAACCCGGAATATGCCTGCGCAGTGGAAAAAGGCATTCCAATGCTGACCAGAGCCCAGCTCCTCGGACAGATCATGCGCAACTATGACACACCTATCGCAGTTTCCGGTACCCACGGCAAGACCACTACCACTTCCATGATCTCCCAGATCCTTCTGGAAGCAGATGCAGACCCGACCATCAGTGTAGGCGGTATCCTTCCTTCTATCGGCGGAAATATCCGTGTGGGCCAGTCTGAGACCTTTGTCACAGAAGCCTGCGAGTATACCAACAGCTTTTTAAGCTTTTTCCCGAAGATCAGCATTATCCTGAATATTGACGCGGATCACCTGGACTTTTTCAAGGATATTGATGACATCCGTCATTCCTTCCGCAAATTTGCCCAGCTGCTTCCAGCTGACGGAGCACTGATCATCAATGCCGATACCCCTCATTATGAAGAGATCATCAAGGATCTTCCCTGTAAGGTAATTACATATGGTCTGGAGCATGATGCCCAGTACCAGGCTGCCGATATTACCTATGATAAATATGGTCATGCTTCCTTTACTGTCCTGAAGGATGGCAAAAAGGCCGGCAGTTTTTATCTGAAGGTTCCGGGCAGCCATAACGTATCCAACGCACTGGCAGCAATCGCGCTGGCCCAGCTTCTTCAGATCCCGGATGAGGTAACCGTCAAAGGGCTTGGAAGCTTTACTGGCACAGACCGCCGTTTCCAGTACAAAGGCGAAGTAGCAGGCGTTACCATCGTGGACGATTACGCACATCATCCAACTGAGATCCAGGCTACCTTAAATGCAGCACACAATTATCCGCACAAGAAACTGTGGTGCGTGTTCCAGCCTCATACTTACACCCGTACCAAAGCTCTTCTTCCAGAGTTTGCACAGGCTCTTAAGCTGGCAGATCATGTGGTTCTGGCTGATATCTATGCAGCGAGAGAGACCGATACTCTGGGAATTTCTTCACAGAACCTTCAGGCAAGGATCCAGGAGCTTGGCACACCATGTGAATATTTCCCTACCTTTGACGAGATTGAAACCTTCCTTTTGAACAACTGTGAGGCCGGAGATCTGCTGATCACAATGGGCGCTGGAGATGTGGTGAAAATTGGGGAGCAGTTACTTGGAAAGTAATTGATTTTGAATTTGGTTTATAAATAATAGTGCTTCAGGCGGCTGTCATGACGTTTAAGATCTGACAGCCGCTGTTTTTTACAAAAAAATTTATCCACATCAAAAAAAGCGTGGAAATTCAAGCAATTTAAGAGTTATCCACATTATCCACAGGCTTATGCACATTTTCACACTGGTGCACATGTGGATTCTTATGTGTATAAAGTGCTTAACATAATATTACGAAACAAATCGACAAGAATCACAGTTTTTCTTTTATTTTCCGCATTTTTCGGGTTTCCCATAAACATTATGTGCAACTTACTTTCCACATTATCCACATTATCCACATTGTAATCCACACACATTTTGGAAAAAGTCTGGCAGAAAATCTCCTATTCTCATTTAAAAAGGGGTGTGCTATAATGCAGACAACAAGATAAATAGGAACGTAAGTTTGTCCCCAGACAGCCACATGACTGTTAAGCGCAGATTCCGATTTCCAGATAAGGAGCATTTTCATGATCAAGTTACATAGCACAGGGCTTCACGACGCCACTGTTTTATCCAATCTTTTTATTGACCGTTATATGCCAAAGGCCAACGGCGAATTTGTAAAAGTTTATATTTATCTGCTCCGTATGCTGGGCAGACCCAAAGAAGCATTTGGACTTTCCCAGATGGCAGACTCCCTTTTCTGTACAGAAGGGGATATTCTCCGCGCACTGAAATACTGGGAGAACGAGAAGCTGGTTTCTCTTTTATATGAAGAAGCAGAATTAACTGGAATTACATTACTGGTACCCTGGAACGAGACAGATATGCTGGCTGCGGTAAGCCCGAAGAAGCATTATAATGCCAGTTTTCTCAGAGAAGATCCTGCCCCGTACCATACAGGTTCCTCTGAACCAGCAGACACTGGCACTGCGGACGGCACAGGTGATACACCATTCCCAGCTGATGTTCCCGCCATTTATGGCACGGATACACCTCTCCCCGCAGTTTCCTCCCAGCCCGTTTCCGAACGTAAGACGCTCACACCGGACCGGGTAAAGGAACTGAAGCAGAACGAAGATATTATCCAGCTTCTTTATATTGCCGAACAGTACCTGGGTAAGACACTTACCCCTACTGAGACACGTAAGATTTTGTTTTTCTATGACGAACTGCATATGTCTGTAGATCTGATCGACTATCTGATCGAATACTGCGTAGGACGTGACCACCGCAGCATCCGCTATATAGAGACCGTTGCCATGGCCTGGAAGGAAGAAGGGATCACCACAGTTGAAATGGCCAAGGATTCCACCTCCCGCTACAGCAAAGAATATTTTTCAGTTCTGAAAGCCATGGGGATCACCAACCGAAACCCTTCCGACGTGGAGATTTCTTTGATCAACACCTGGACGAAGGACTACGGATTCACTATGGATCTGATCCAGGAAGCCTGTTCCCGGACTGTCCTGCAGACCGGCCAGCCAAGCTTTCCCTATGCTGACAAGATCCTGCAGTGCTGGAAGGATAAGAAGATCCGTACTTTAGAGGATGTTCGTGTTCAGGATGCCCAGCACCAGAAGCGCAAACTGGAAAAGGCCGCAGCCAAGCCTGCCCAGCCCAAGACTTCTGCGCCCAACCGTTTTAACAATTTCCATCAGCGGGATTATGATTTCGCTGAGTATGAGAAAAAATTACTGAACAAACCCAATTAACGCTCTATGTTCCACACCCTGGAAGGAGAATTTACATGCCCTTACAGAATTACCAATACGATACCATAATGCGGGAATACAACCGCCGCCAGGCCCGTAACCGCCGTGTGCAGGAGGAGCATCTTGCAGAAGCATATGAGAAGATCCCCCGTCTGCGTGAAATTGACGAGGAAGTTGCTACTCTAAGCGCACGGAAAGCCCGTGCTCTGATCAGCCGCCAGGAGACCGGCATAGAAGATCTGCGCAATGACATTGCACTGCTTTCCCAGGAGCGCACTGCACTTCTGCTCTCTTCCGGTTATCCGGCAGATTATCTGGAGATGAGCTACACCTGCCCTCTTTGCCAGGATACCGGCTATATCGGCAGCCAGAAATGCTCCTGTTTCAGGAAGGCAGAGATCGAACTGCTCTATACACAGTCAAATTTGAAAGAAATTCTTGAAAAAGAGAACTTTGACCACTTTTCATTTGACTTTTATTCTGATACAATAACAAATGATTCAACGGGACTGACCGAACGTGAGACAGCCCGCCGCGCTTACAATCTGGCCAGGGAATTTATCGCGGACTTTGATAACTCCTTCCAGAACCTGTTTTTCTACGGTGACACCGGTGTAGGGAAAACCTTTCTTTCCCACTGTATTGCTCACGATCTTCTGGACAGCGCACACTGTGTACTGTATTTTTCCGCATTTGAGCTGTTTGATTTTCTTGCCAGCTCTGCTTTTTCCAGAAGCAGCGACGCCCCTGATGATGAACCGATTTTTGACTGTGACCTGCTGATCATTGATGACCTTGGCACAGAGCTGACTAACAGCTTTGTGTCCTCACAGCTTTTCCTGTGTATCAATGAACGGATCATGCGCAAAAAATCTACAATTATTTCCACAAACCTGAAACTGGAAGATTTCTCAGCGACTTATTCTGAGAGAACCTTTTCCCGTATTGCCAGCAACTATCAGATGACCAAGCTTGTGGGAAAGGATATCCGCATTCAGAAAATTTTTTTAGGAGGAAAGTAAAGAATGGCACAAGAAGAATTGACTACACTTCCCGTTGGAAGACTGGGATTAGTTCCTTTGGAAAGCTGCAAGAGCCTTGGACAGAAGGTCGATGAATGGCTCGTTCAGTGGCGTAAGGAGCGTGAGCATTCAGAATCAGATTCTTTCGCCTTTGAAGGATACAAGAGAGATTCCTATACCATTAAAGTTCAGAACCCGCGTTTTGGTTCCGGTGAGGGTAAATGCGTCATCACCGAATCTGTACGAGGTGACGATATTTATATCCTTGTAGATGTATGCAACTACAATATCTCTTATCCAATCGGCAGATATACCAACCTGATGTCTCCGGATGATCATTACCAGGATCTGAAGCGTGTAATTGCAGCGATCGGAGGCAAGGCCCGCCGTGTGAATGTAATTATGCCATATCTTTATGAAGGCCGTCAGAGCAAACGTATCGGAAGAGAATCTCTTGACTGCGCTACTTCCCTTCATGAACTGATCAATATGGGTGTTGAGAATATCATCACCTTTGACGCACACGATCCGCAGATCCAGAACGCAACACCGCTTCATGGTTTTGAGACAGTACAGCCTTCTTATCAGTTTATCAAGGCTCTTCTGAAAAATGAGCAGGGGCTTCACATTGACAACGAACATTTCATGATCATCAGCCCGGATGAGGGCAGCATGAGTCGTGCGATTTATCTTGCCAATATCCTTGGTGTTGATATGGGTATGTATTATAAGCGTCTGGATTACTCCAAGAATGTAGGCGGCAGACACCCGATCGCAGCTTATGAGTTCCTGGGACCAAATGTGGCTGGTAAGGACATGATCTTGATCGATGACATGATTTCTTCCGGGGATACCATTCTGAAGATTGCTTCTCTTCTGAAAGAGAGAGGTGCTGGCAGAATTTATCTCTGCTCTACTTTTGGACTTTTTACAGATAACCTTAAGAAATTTGATGAGGCACATGCCGCTGGTGTATTTGACAAACTTCTCACCACCAACATGGTATACCAGTCTGAGGAGCTTCTTGCAAAACCGTATTACATTTCCTGTGATATGAGCAAGTACATTGCACTGATCATTGACACACTGAACCACGATATGTCCGTAAGCCATCTGCTGAACCCTGTTGACAGGATTAAGCGCTGCGTGAACAACTATATGGCTCAGTATGACCAGAAATAGGCATTCTGCATTTCATTTGTTTTATTACAAATAAAATCCGAATAATCATTTGAGGCTGACACAGTTTTGTGCCAGCCTCTTGTTTGTTACTACAATAATTACCCTGAATTATTCACGGAACAGTATCTAAACTGATAACTGTACCATGAATCCGAAAATTGACCCATGTAGCCTAAACATCGCTCAATCAGTTTCCAAAAAGGGTATAAAATC